>SSFW01000086.1 GCA_008015595.1 Nitrosomonas sp.
CCCATAAACACCTCCCATCTCGCTTAAGAAAATCTCCCGGTGCATCCGGCGCTTCTTGTGATTATAGTCAAGATCTGCAAAGCTCGATTGGCGTGGCATAGCATTTTTGAAAAGTTATAAGGAAAAACTATTATCCCAAACTTAGGGATTTGTTCAGCGCTTCCTTAGTTTAGAGCCATACTTTTAATCTCTATCGGGTTTAATTCCTCGCTCCTCGGGGCGGGGTCGTTCATTTAACTAAGAACGGAAACATCGTCCCAGCTTATTTGATCTGGTTGCACTCCAATCAATGTGATGGATACAGTTGACCCAAAATTTACTATAAAATTTTGTCCATCATGATGAATATCGGTGATAAAGCTAGCTAGGTGTTCTTTTGATGTTAAGCCGAGTCCAGTATCAAAGATTAAAGCATCACCAGTTTGTGAACTAAAATCTTCGATACGAAGGTGATCGGCTTCGCGAAAAATGAAATCATCTGCACCTTGCCCACCGCGACAATGCTCTCCACCACGAACAGCGATATTGTCATCATTGCTGGTTGGGGTAAATGTAATCGTTTCAGTAAATCTGGGAACAACGCCAGATGGGTTTGTAGAGACTTGCCACTGCTCGGATACGCGAACAAAAAGGCCGTCACCGTCCGCATCGGAATAACGAGTAATTTCAGTGCCAAATGGTTTAATTTCAGTACGAATTACATCGTTGCCACTCACCGTATAGCTTTTCGTTCCATTATCATCTAAGGATTTAGGCTCAAGTACGCCATTCTTCAATTCAAATACTGCTGTTACTTGACCATTGTTGATCTCAAACTTGAAAACTTTGTGATTTCCAGAGGAATCGTCATCATTTCCGTTATCGTCGTTCCCGTTATCATCATTACTGTCATCATCATTGCCATTTTGATTCGATTGAGAAGTACGGGTATAGAAGCCATCGCCATCGGAATCGACAAAGACTTCTGTTTCAAGTCCATTGGAAGTTTGTTTGGTATGTGTGATTTGATTGCCATTAATCACGAATGTATCTCTGTTATCAATTGATTCTTGTTCGGAAACACCATTCTCAACCTCGAAGTAGGCTTTTACTACGCCATTCTCAATCGTAAATGTGTATTGTTTATTACTACTATCGTCCGATAAAACTTCTTGGCTCGAATCGATTAAATTAGTATTCATTTTGTTTCTCCTAGTTATTAGTAAGAAAGTGGATAGAGAAAGCAAAAGAATTTTTATTATTACTTTTTTCTATCCTTTACATAAATATATATAGCGTTTGCCTCTCGTTGCGGATTTGCTAAACCCAATGAATTACGGATTAGTGGGTTGAGAAATCATGTCTACCGTGATAGTCAGACTCTCCATCATTCTTATGGTCGAATCCAGTGCATTTCATCAATTTCTATTTTATGTGTGAAAAATTCCCATGTCAAATATATTTTTAGCCCTTTTTTTATCTACCCAATCATAATTTAGAAGCGTTTTCTTATTAATAGAATGAGCAGCAGCGGAGCACCGAGTAGGGCGGTTAATACTCCAACAGGTAGTTGTTGAGGGGCCCATAATGTACGTGCCAGTGTGTCTGCAAATACTAGAAATCCACCGCCCAGTAATATTACACAGGGAATGAGCCAGCGATAATCATTTACGCCAACTAACCGAATTGCATGAGGCATTAGTAACCCAATAAAACCAATAGCACCGGCTTGCATCAATGCTGTTACGGTAGCAATAGATGCGATCAGAAAAATTAATATTTGTAAAATATTGACGGCAATGCCGAGAGAACGTGCTTTAAGTTGGCCGATACTTAGTACATTGAATTCACTTGCAAGTAGTGTACTGATAATGCACAGAATAATTAAGACACCCCAAGTAGATAGTGATGCTTGAGAACGGGAAAGATCACCCATTAACCAAAATAACATCCCTTTCGTATCATGTGCAGGAGCAAGTGCTAATAAAAGAGTAATGACTGCATTACATGCCGCAGATAGCACTACCCCAATTAACAATAAGCGATAAATATTCCAAGTCGGTGAACGAAAATTCAAACTAAAAATTAATCCTATAATCGTTAACGCACCTGCTGATGACGCAATATTGATACTAGTCGTTGACCATCCCAGCATCATTGCAGTTAAAGCACCGACTGAAGCACCTCCAGAAATACCCAGAATATAAGGATCAGCAAGGGGATTGCGCAATAAGACTTGTAATAAAGCTCCTGCAAGAGCAAGTAAGCTTCCACACGCGAAAGCGGTTAGTACTCGGGGTAATCGCAATTCCCAAATAATAATAGCATGCGGTTCTTCACTAGGATTGCTCAGAATTTGAGCAATCTCTGACCAGCTTATATCAACACTGCCAAATGATATGCCAACCAAAAGGCTAGTGATCGCAAAAAAGAATAAACCAATGAAAAGCAGCAAAGGTTGTTGATTGAAATGCACGGATTCGTGATCTACCGTATAGCATAGCGTAGATTTATAAAGAAATTATTCGTAGGGGGAGAAGCTGACCGATAAGCCGGGTTCTGTCATGGACAGTCATTCCTCTAGGCATACGGTTACCCATACACTCAAGCAACCTACCCGCAGATTCGGCGAGCAACGTCAACACCTGCCTATTTGGTCTTGCTCCGGATGGAGGTTACCGCGTTTCACCGTAACTCAATACGCTCGTCTCTGTGGCCCTATTCCTCACTTCACAGTGGTCGGCCGTTAGCCGACATCCCGCTCTTTGGAGCCCGGACTTTCCTCTCCCTGCAAATACAGGCAGCGACTGTCTAGTCAGCTTCAGTTTGTATTCTATCAATTCTTTCTATTCGATGGGTAGAAAACCATTTCCTTAGAGCAACGCATTAATTTCTTGCAAAACTTCTTCATCTAATTCACCGACTTCTGCTTTGAGCCGTAGTCGTGCCATGAGATAATTATAGTAGGCTTGAACAAGATCGCGTCGCGCTGAGAATAATTGCTGCTGGGCATTTAATACATCGACCTCGGTTCTAACACCCACTTCTTGGCCAAGTAAAGTAGAGTCTAACTGACTTTTGCTAGAGGTCAGCGCCTGCTTTAAAGCTTTGACTTGAGCGATTCCGTTAGTGACATTCAGGTATTGTTGACGTACCTGTAACCCAGTTGTGCGGCGAATATTCTCTAAATCCATTCGTGCTCGATCACGGTTAGCCAGGGCTTCACGAACTCGTGATTGAACCGAGAATCCTTGAAAAATTGGTACATTCAGTTGCAAACCAACTGATTTAGAAGTGAGATCAATGCCTCGACCCGTAATAGCGCCACCAACCCCTTGTTGGTCAGTGTATTGTGCAACTAGATCCAGAGTGGGGTAGTGCCCTGCTTTTGCTTTACTAATTTCTTGCTCAGCTAAATCAAAGGCAATTTGCTGAACTCTAAGAGAAAAATTCTTTTGTTCTGCAATATTGACCCATTCTTCCATATTGTCATGGGCTAAATCCAATTTATCCGTAATGATCTTATCAATGCTGATTCTTACCAAGCTGTCCGGGAATCGATTAATGATACCTTGCAAAGTACGCTTGCTAATTTCTAGGGCATTTCTTGCCGCAATTTCCTGAGAAAGCGTTAAATCATAGCGTGCTTGCGCTTCATGGGTATCAACAATAGTGGATACACCTACTTCAAAGTTACGTTTTGCTTGTTCCAGTTGTTGCTGTATTGCTTTTTTCTGCGTTTCAACTACTTCTAGATTGGATTGCGCAATCAAGGCATTGAAATAAGCTTGGGCGACACGGATAATCAGATCTTGTGCAGCTAATACAAATCTTGCATCAGCCTGAGCTACTTGATTTTTTGATTGCTCATAGATAATAAAATTTTCAATTCGAAACAAAGGTTGAGTTGCAGCAATGACTACACCTCGATTTCTGATTAATACTTCTGATCCAAGATTGGTATCGATATATTGATTTTGTGCAGTTCCAGTCGCGTTGATCGTTGGCAATAAACCAGCTCTTCCCTGAGGTAATTTTTCTTGGGCAGCGATATAAGCTGCTCGCGCTGATCCATATTGGGCGTCATGTTCAAGCGCTTCCCGATAAATCTCCATTAGATTGGCCGCATACAAAGGCAGTGATAGCGTGATACTGATTATCCATACAACTAAAAAAAAGCTTTTTCTCATTAATTAGTTAATTAAAATAACGATGATGCGAACTATCGATTGCTGTTGATGGCATTAATAGTGAATAGCTAAAAAGTAAATCGAGGTGGTTGCTGGGCATTTTGCAGTGGTGCTGTACAGGTTTCAAATAAATGGGTTGTTTGGTAAGTATCCGATGCCGTGCGAGTAATCAATATTGCTTCCATAACAGGATCTTCGCCTACAATTGCAAACAATCTTCCACCGGGATTCAAGCTTTTTTGGAAAGCTTCCGGTAGCACGGGGGTTGAAGCAGTTAACACAATCACATCATAGGGTGCATGATTAGGCCAACCTTGTGAAGCGTCTCCTTGTTCGATCGTGACATTAGTAATGTCATGTGTTTGTAGATTAATTTTCGCCATGGCGCATAGAGTCGGTACAATTTCGACACTATGAACATGTGCACCTAATTCTGCGAGTAATGCTGTCATGTACCCACTCCCACTGCCCACTTCAAGAATTTTATCGGTTTTTTTGATATGTAATTCTTGAACAATGCGTGCTTCCATTTTAGGCGTCAGCATTACTGCCCCATGCTCAAGTGGGATCTCCATATCCGTAAAAGCAAGCGCCCGATAGGCCGCTGGAACAAATTCTTCACGATGGATTTTATAGAGCAAATTAAGAATGGTATCGTCCAAAACATTCCAGGTACGAATTTGTTGTTCAACCATGTTGAATCGGGTTTTTTCGATATCGATTTGGGTATTTTGTTTCATAGTTGGCATTGAGGATAAAAAAGAATCAGACTTGCAATTAATTCATATTTCCATTAGTTTCACAGCTTAAGCTAGGGGTCCGCATTTTGATTATTAAATTGTCGGTGAGAAAGTCCCTTAATACCTGATGCGGATAATGCCGCCGTAGGGAAGCTGAAGGTGTCTTTCCTTCTGCTCCTTGCGAATTGATAAGGAGCATACCATGAATACCATTATTTCAAAGTTAGAAACATTTACTAGCGAAACAGCGCAAGTCGACCAGGCTGCTGTTAAACCGCTACCCAACTCACGTAAGATCTATATATCAGGGTCAAGTTCAGATATTCGTGTACCCATGCGTGAAATTTCACAAACGGATACAGTCACTCGAACAGGCGCTGAAAAGAATCCCTCGATTTATGCCTATGATACGTCTGGTCCTTATACCGATCCTGATATTGCAATCGATATTCGCAATGGTCTTTATCCCCTGCGTGAACAATGGATAGAAGCACGCGGCGATACAGAATTACTTTCAGGGCTTACCTCGACTTATAGTCAAGAACGGTTAAATAATCCAAAACTATCAGAATTGCGCTTCAATTTGAAACGCGCTTCGCGCAAAGCGAAATCAGGAGCAAATGTTACGCAGATGCATTATGCCCGACAAGGGATCATCACGCCCGAGATGGAATTTATTGCCATCAGGGAGAATCAGCATTGGGAAGCGTTGAAAAATAATAATCAGCAGCAGGATCTAATTCGCCAACACCCAGGCCAAGATTATGGTGCAGCGATTCCCCGTCTGATTACCCCCGAGTTTGTTCGTGATGAAGTGGCACGTGGCAGAGCAATCATTCCAGCCAATATCAATCACCCTGAATCTGAACCGATGATTATCGGGCGTAATTTCCTGGTTAAAATCAATGCCAATATTGGAAATTCTGCGTTAGGCTCGAGTATTCAAGAAGAAGTAGAAAAAATGACTTGGGCGATTCGCTGGGGCGGAGATACGGTGATGGATCTTTCGACGGGTAAGAATATTCATGAAACCCGCGAATGGATTATTCGGAATAGCCCAGTGCCGATCGGTACGGTTCCCATTTATCAGGCCTTAGAAAAAGTCGATGGCAAGGCAGAAGAACTCACTTGGGAAATTTTTAGAGATACTTTGATTGAGCAGGCTGAGCAAGGCGTGGATTATTTTACGATTCATGCGGGTGTAAGGCTACCTTTTATACCGCTCACCGCAAAGCGCATGACAGGGATTGTTTCTCGGGGTGGGTCCATTATGGCCAAATGGTGCTTAGCGCATCATAAAGAAAGCTTCTTGTATACGCATTTTGAAGAAATTTGCGAGATCATGAAAGCCTACGATGTGAGCTTTTCACTGGGAGATGGCCTCCGCCCTGGCTCGATTTATGATGCCAACGATGAAGCGCAATTTGCTGAACTAAAGACGCTAGGTGAATTGACTCAGATCGCTTGGAAACAGGACGTGCAAGTAATGATCGAAGGTCCTGGCCATGTTCCCATGCATTTAATCAAAGAGAACATGGATTTACAGCTTAAATATTGTCAAGAAGCGCCTTTTTACACACTTGGCCCACTCACTACCGATATCGCCCCTGGTTATGATCATATTACCTCTGCGATTGGTGCGGCAATGATTGGCTGGTATGGCACCGCTATGCTGTGTTACGTCACGCCTAAAGAACATTTGGGGTTGCCGGATAAAGATGACGTCAAGGATGGAATTATCGCTTACAAAATCGCTGCCCATGCGGCAGATCTAGCGAAAGGGCATCCCGGTGCACAAATACGAGATAACGCACTTTCCAAAGCACGGTTCGAATTTCGCTGGAGTGATCAGTTCAATTTGAGTCTTGATCCTGATAAAGCAAAACAGTTTCACGATGAAACGCTACCACAAGAAGGGGCGAAGCTGGCTCATTTTTGTTCTATGTGTGGCCCAAGCTTTTGCTCGATGAAAATCACCCAAGATGTGCGGAATTATGCTGCTCAACAAGGCATTGCAGAAGATGAAGCGCTCAAGCATGGCATGGATCAGAAGTCGAGTGAATTCAAAGAAAAAGGGGCTGAAATTTATGGGAAACTGTGAGCAATTTTTCTGCTTAGCATAAAATCATGGAATGGGCGCTATTACTCAAAGCATTAATCCTTGGCCTCGTTGAGGGGTTAACTGAGTTTCTTCCTATTTCCTCAACAGGTCATTTGATTTTGATAGGAGATCTGCTGAATTTCAATGATGAAAAAGCCAAGGTTTTTACCGTAGCGATTCAGCTTGGCGCTGTTCTTGCGGTATGCTGGGAATATCGGGCAAGACTTAAAGCTGCAGTCGCTGGATTGGGTTCGCCCTCATCTAATCGGTTCTTTCTGAATTTGTTGGTTGCATTTTTGCCAGCCGCGATTCTCGGTTTTTTCTTTATCAAAATCATTAAATTTTATCTTTTTCACCCGCTACCCGTTGCGCTCGCGCTAATCATTGGTGGAATCTTAATTTTATGGGCTGAACGCAGAAAGCACGTCGTCGAGGTTGATCAGGTTGAAGCGATGGACTGGAAACACGCGCTTAAAATCGGTTGTGCGCAGTGTTTGGCGCTAATTCCAGGAACTTCGCGGTCCGGTGCAACGATTATCGGGGGATTATTTTTTGGTTTATCGCGCAAAGCAGCCGCTGAATTTTCTTTTTTTCTGGCTATTCCTGTTATGTTTGCGGCTACTTTTTACGATGTGTACAAAAATCGTGATTTACTGATCATCGATGATCTGGCCCTGTTTGCGGTGGGTTTTATTGCTGCATTTTTGAGTGCATGGCTAGCCATCAAGGGATTAATGCGCTATATCAGTAACCACGACTTTACTATTTTTGCTTGGTATCGCATCGTGTTTGGCCTGGTTATTTTGGCGACAGCCTATTCGGGCGTGATTACCTGGTCAAGTTACTAGCGCAATAAACCTATCAAGGAAGTTAGCTTTGCACCCAAGGTAATCCTGCTGCTTTCCAGCCCCCTGATGTTCCCCGATGGCCGGTTTCATCTTTATCGCCTTCAAAGCCCTCTAGAATATTGTAGCAATTGGGAAAATCGGATTGTGCAACGAGGGTTGCAGCATGATCCGATCTTCCGCCACTCCGGCACAAAAACAGGATGAGATCATTTTGATCGACGCGATCTGCAACTTGATCAACAAAATTAGGATTCGGTTGCATGCCGGGGTAGGTTCTTAATTCAATTTCCACCGCACCCGGAACTCTACCGACCCAATCCAGCTCAGCTTTGCAACGCACATCGATGAGTTTAGCGTTAGGGTGAGTTTGTAATATCGCTAAGGCTTCTGCTGGGGTTAACGCCCCTTTGTAAGGTAAATCCATTTCCTCAGCGCGTTGGTGCGCTTTTTCTAATATTGCTGTTGTGTCTTCCATTTGTTTGTCGCGTTAAGGGATATGAGTAAATTAAGCCAATAAGTTTAATTCAATGTTAGCGTGGTTAACAAATAATAATACTGACTGAGGAAGTGGAGGGTATATTCAAACAATTAATATTGCTGTCTGGGTCTTCGTTAGGTAGGCTGATGCATCAATCAGTGGGACTCGATAGATTTTCTGGAAATAATGCCATGTTTTTGGCTTTATCGTTGTTCTATCCTCAGAAAGTATTGGAGTTGTCCATAGACAATCAGGATCTATCGAGTCTAGCGCTTTCGATTCTCGTGTTTGACTAGATATCCTTTTGCTTGGTGGGAAGGTAGAATCGTAAGTTCATCAAAATTTCTGATCTGAAACTAACGTAATGACTTACAATTCGACAGTATGATCAAGAGAGTAAAATTAATAAACTGGAGTTAGTAAATGAGAAAATTAAATATTGCTTTAACCCTATCAGCATTATTCGTTCTGACTGCTTGTGGCGGGAGCAAAGACTATTCACCGCCAGCCGATGCATCTGGAGAACAAATTTTCAGTACGGCCTGCACGGAATGCCATAAACCCCTCAGCGCAAACGTTGCCATGATATTAAGCGAGAAAGTCGCAAACAAGGATGCGATCATCAAGAAATTTCAAGGTGGAAGCATGAGAATGCCGGCATTCAAAAATATCCAGGGAGAATCTGCCGATCGATTAGCTGAATACATTCTAGCTAATAGCGAAGTCAAGTAATACGAAACCCTGAAAATGAACAACCCCGTGGCAAGACCACGGGGAATCGCAAGTTAAAACCAAAAAAGCAAAAGATCAGACTCGATAGATTCCGATCGTTTGTGAAAATTGCGTTTTGCTTTCTCTCGATAGCAAAATTGTAGCCAAGCCCAGTTTTGATTTTCTCGTAATAGTTGATTACTTGATTAAATTCGTTTTCTGCATCAGGGTGGAACCAGTAGCTCATTTTTGAAATCGCTGCCATATCCTGTCAAAAACCTCGTTGCCTGGAATTGCTGTGCCAGCAGCCCCGGAGCGCATCTCCATCAAGCGTTGATAAGCAGTAACAATCCATTTTTTGTCAATCTCGGATTCAGGTTGATTGAGGCTACGCAATAGCGAATCGACAATCATCACGCGCTCTTCAACTGGAAGAGCACTGATTTCATCAATCATTTTTTTCGTGCTCGTCATAATTATCTTTCCTTTCAGCTCGATTTAATCAATTTAAGACAAGGAGTTAAATGGTAACACCCAATTCGCTTGGCGTGAAAGAGACCGTTGAACAGGTGAAGATAATCCTGTTTTGCTGCTGTGCTGTATGGTCGCAATGTTTTAACTGAAGGTTGTTCCGTGCCTGATCCAGAACAGAGTTTTTTCTATGAAATTATCTACATTCAATTTGTGAGTCTAAATAAGCTCGATATAATGACGGCTAAATCGTTCAAATGATATTAAACATAAGGGTAATACCATGAATAATTCCGTATTAGATTTCATTTGTGGCACAATATATTGTGTCATTTCGGACGTATAATTCTTGTTATACCCATTCGAGGCGCGTATGAAACTTGTCACACCCTCCTTGGTGGTTGAAGATTCAGACGGATTCAGGAATGACGCGCTCCAACGCCAACAATTTGGAGACGCGCTAACAAATTTGGTCGCTCGCTCGACGGACGAACTAGTAATCTCGCTTGATGGAAAATGGGGCGAGGGAAAAACGACATTCGTAAAGATGTGGCAGGGTCTTTTGAAAGAGAAAGGTATTCCAAGTATCTACATCGACGCGTTCCAAAATGACTACACGGAAGACGCATTCATTTCGATTGCAAGCGCAATCACTTCGTACGTAGATCAGCACCCCGCCGAATCTCAGAAAAGTTCGGATTTTAAGGATAAAGCAAAGAAAGTCGGAGTTCGCCTGCTCTCATGGACAGCGAAAATCAGCATCAAAGCAGCAACACTTGGAATCATCAAGGAATCCGACATTGAAGCCTTGTCGGAGATAGGTGACGACGTTGCCGCCGACACTTCCGAAACAATCGCGGATCTGGTCAAGGAGCGTCTTGGCGCACACAGCAAAGAGACTGAACTCATCCAGTCATTTCGAGAGTCTCTATCGGACTTGCCAGCAAATCTGATGGATAACAGCAGCGGTCGCCTTGTTATCGTTATCGACGAACTAGATAGATGTAAGCCCTCCTTCGCAGTCGAGGTTCTTGAGAAGATAAAGCACCTCTTTTCCGTCAAGAACATTGTCTTCCTTCTTGTAATGCATAAGCAGCAACTAGAGGAAGCGATTAGGAGCGTGTATGGGAGCAACATTGACGCCCACACCTATCTCCAAAAATTTATTAACGTTGAAACATCCATTCCAAAGAGGGTTAATGATCGATACAGCAACGACATCGAGTTGTACATCAAAAAGCTGCTTCAATTGCATGAGATTACAACCTGGGGCGATAATCCTGATATCGTTGCCTGCTTGACTCCTTTAGCTCAGCATTTCAATCTTTCGCTGAGACAGTTGGAGAAGGTTTTTACAAACTTGGCGATCATCTATAGCACGTTTGGAGAGTATCATCTTCGATTCGTTCCTATCACCGTTTTCATCGCGGTCGTCAAGGTTGTCAACCCGAATGTGTTCGGAAATCTCCTGTTGGGGAGAATATCGTTTTCGACGCTGTGTGAACAACTTGGACTTCTTGGACTTAACGAAGAAGATGAAGGCAAGCGCAAGTTGTTTTGGCTGATGAATTGGATTCGCTTTTCAATGCTAACTGAATCCGAGTATCAAGGAATTGACGCAGCCGATCGGATTAAAGAATTCGAGAATTTACTTTGGAAGGGTAATGGAAGTCGAGAAAGGCTACTTCCAATATTATGTCAAAAGATGAGCGTGTTCACCGTGAACTAGCCACGTATAACATGGCTGCTCAACCTCGCTCGCTTCGGTCACTGGACGCTGCGCATAAAGCCGCACAGCGCCGGTTAGCTCTACGTTAGTAAAATCTATCAACAGTACCTAGTCTTGCAATATAACAATTGGGGAGCCTCCACTGACCTGTTAGACTATTCGTCGAATCAAGACAGGTACAAAAAATCATCTATAGCTAATCGCTTGAAATCAACACCGCCAATCGCACAACTAATCAGCGATTTCAGCGTCTAATGGTCATTAATAATTTCGATATAGACCACTATATCGTTGACCAACGATAGGGGGATATCATGACAATGAATCGAAGAAAATTTTTGACCACAACCGGACTGACAGCGTTGGCAGCGTCTTGCACTCCACCCGCGCTGATGAGCCAACCTTTACCCAATGTAACCGCGCATGAGCCACTTAAAAAGCTGCAACATGAAGCGTTACAAAAGCAATGGTTACTGGGTTATCCCATTAATATGAAGACGCCGCCTGAAGCATTTTTTGAGTGGCGTAAGCAGCTCATGGCGGTTGGACTGAATCGCTTTGCATTCAATAACGTGGGGAATCCCTATGATCAAAGCCATATCCCCTTTAACAGTCATCAATTTGAGAAAGCACTCATCAATCGTTTTGCGGCAGTCTACGGCTTTGCTCAAGATGATGTGTGGGGGTTCCTGACGAATAGCGGGACGGATAGCAATATGCACGGGCTTTACATGGGGCGCACGCTATTAAAAAGTCGTACAGGTGTTTTGCCCAAAATTTATTTTACGCAAGAAGCGCATTATTCGATCCAAATCCTTAGCGATGTGCTCAATCTTGAAACAGTCATCGTTAAAACGGATAGGCAAGGTAATATGGATGTGGCTGATTTGGAAAGTAAACTTGCTGACAATGCTAACCAACCTGCGCTCATCGTGGCTACCATTGGCACTACGTTTAAAGGCGCGATCGATCCGATTGATGAAATACAACGCAAGTTGAGGAATCGGCAGGCTTACCTTCATCTCGATGCGGCTTTATTTGGGGGTTATTTACCGCATACTGCTTTTGCGAGCGATTTGTTGCAGCAAGGTATGAACTCTGAACAAGGGGTTGCACGACATCATCGCTATGATTCAATTGCGGTTTCATGCCATAAATTTTTTGGATTTCCGTCTCCAGCAGGTCTGTTTATTACAACACAGAAAATTTTTGAGGAATTTCTGCAACCATTTAGTGAAATTCACGATCCAGAATATATTTTACAAATTCCGGGCACGATTACTTGTTCGCGTGATGCGGTAAAAC
>SSFW01000021.1 GCA_008015595.1 Nitrosomonas sp.
CGCCAAGCGTGCTAATTTAAAAATGTTTAAAGACATTCTTTATCGTCAAGGTGGAGAATCGCCACGAGAAGGTGATGAAGTTGAGAAATAATTCAGCGGTACCCCTAAAAATGTTAAAAAATTGATTGTGCACAAATTTGTGCCAGACCGCCGTTGAATCAAAATCAATGGGTGACCCCCATTGATTTTCAGCCCTATTTATTTGATTGATTCTGTTTGCTTAACCGCATGAAGAAAAATTTTATGGGTCAATGTACTGTTGGCCCTGCTTCGCGAAAGATTGCATCGACTGCAAGCGCATCAAACCGATATTCACGGTTGCAGATGTCGTCATTGACAATGACTTCTCCGAATTCTTTCAGAATCGAATCGACTTCTTCGCGACCCAGCGAGCGTAGCATAGTGTAAATCTTGGTAGGGTTTTCCTTGCAGCCATAGTGAACTGGTTGTGGGTCGAAAATACGGATGGTTTCTTCATAAAATAAACGCATCAAGATTTGTTCTGCGCTGAGATCAAGTAGTTTGTGATCTTGAACGGTGGCGGCAAGTGCTTCAGCACGCACCCAACCGTCCGGATCTTGCAGATCAGCATTGGGAAGCTTTTGTAGCAGCAGACCAAAAATAGACTGATGTTCGGCGATCAGAAACAGGCGCGATGGTAGTTGTTCGGATTGAAGAAAGTAATGCTCGAAGATTTCAGCAATATTGTTACCTTCCAGCGGTACGATGCTTTGGTAGCTTTCGCGCATTGAGGGCATATCGAGTGTGAGTAATAATCGACCATCACCAAGCAGATCGGGAACTGGTTGTGCTGCGACAAGGGGAGCACACTTTGCCATGCCCCGGAGATGTAGGTTCTCGGTACAATCGAGTACTAGCATCGATATTGGTCCGTTGCCAGTGAGTTGGATGGTGAGTCGTCCAGATTGTTTGAGGTTATCGCCAAGCAGTAGGGTAATTGCACTCATTTCGCCAAGTAGTTGTGCCGCAGGTTGTGGGTAATTTCGTCCTGCGGTCATTTGCAACCAAATCGAATCGAGATGTACTACCGAACCGCGAATAGCCAAGTTTTCCAGCAAGAAGCGCTGCACGTAGTTGCTCATGATGTAATGCTTGATCCTATTAATTTTCTGATACCAGAGTGGTTGATTATAGCCACTCTGGTCGATTAATTAAACTGGCCAGGGACCAGTGGGGGAGCCATAACCGTAATCCCAAGGACCAGCACCAAAGCGCATTGCACCAGCAGTTGCCCAGTAGTCTACCGGAAGACCGCCTCCATGGGGTTGATCAGGCGGTATATGCGGGAGTCTGTCTAGCTTAATCATTCCGCCACTGACACATGTTAACTGCTCGTAGGTTAATACTTCGATTTTATTGGAAAGGTAAGTCATGATTGCTTCTCCTATTGAATTGAGTTAATGAATTTTCAGGCCATATTCGGATGGCAATATCAAAATAACGATGTTTAACCAACGAAGCTGTGATAAAACTCACGTTCAAGATGTATTGACTTCAATTTAGGGGAGACGAGAAGGTTATCCGTTTATCTTTAGTAACCACAATGTTGCGCAGTGAGTGTCAGGTAGCTTTTATGGCTGAGAAGTATTTAGACGATTTTGCGGAGATTTGCTGGTGGGATGTGGAGAAATTCCCGGTATTTGGCAACGGTGCGGCGAGCAACGACGATGCCCCGTTCAGCTAGAATTTTTGATATTTGAAGATCGCTGAGCGGTTTCTTTTGATTTTCAACTTGTATCAATTGTTTGATTAAGCTTCGAATTGCAACGGCTGAGCAGGTGTCACCGGTATCCGTAGAGACATGGCTACTGAAGAAATATTTCAGTTCAAAAATACCATGCGGGGTATGGATAAATTTTTGAGTAGTAACGCGTGAAACTGTTGACTCATGAAGCTCGAGTGATTCTGCAATTTCGCGCATGATCAGCGGTCGCATAGAAACTGCACCGTTCTCGAAAAAATCTTGTTGCCGCGTAACAATTTCATTGGATACTCTCAGAATCGTATCTGAGCGCTGCTGAATATTCTTGATGAGCCATTTGGCTTCATTGAGTTGGCCGATCAAAGATTGAGTGGATTCATTCTTATTGTGCTTGAGAATATTTGCATAGAGATGGTTAATACTAAGCCGTGGGAGTGAACTGGGGTTAAGCTTTGCAATCCAGGCACCCTCGGATTTGGCGGCAATTACGTCTGGAACAATGTAGCGAGCAAAATCATTTTTATATGCTTCCCCTGGCCGTGGGTTGAGATGAATAATTAGCTGCTGTATGGCACGGAGGCAGTGATCATCGCACTGCAGCATTTTCTTGATCTGTCTAAAATCCTTTGCTGCTAGACATTCGAGATCAGTCATAACCAGTTGTAAAGCTTTATCACGGTAAGGTGTTGTTTCTGGAAGTGACTGTAACTGGAGCGTGAGACATTCTCTTAAATTACGTGCACCGATCCCAGGTGGATCGAGTCGTTGCAGATGTTTAAGCGCGGTTTCAAGATCTTTTAGCTGAATACCTAATTCAGAAGGAATGAGTTCTGAAAGCTCCATTAAATCCTGACTTAAATAGCCTGCATCATCAAGACTATCAATCAGTAGCCCCACAATTCTTCGTTCTCGATCGTCTATTTGACTGAGGCTGATTTGCGTTGCGAGATGCTCTCTTAGGCTAATCGACTCAGCAGTCTGTTGAAATAAGTCCCACTCGTCATCGTCATCGCTTCGTTTAGTATAGGGGCTATCTTGATCGCCATACCATTCAAGCTCAATTTCAGAAGCGCTACTTGGCGATAATTCGTTATTATTGAGATACGAATCTTCACTTTGAACGCCTTCTTCATTTGAAAGTGTTGGTGAAGATTGGCTTTCGCTGGGTGCATCATCCCGATAGGGCTGTTCATGAATCGTATTTTCTAACTCTAACAAGGGATTTTCTTGAGCCATGCGCTCGATCTCTTGATTCAATTCGTGAGTTGAAAGTTGAAGTAAACGAATCGATTGCTGTAATTGAGGCGTTAGCGTTAGAATGGGGGTTAGTTTTAGCTGTAGTGTTGGTTTCATGATCTAAATTTCACTTTTCTTAGCTTATTCATGCCTAAAGCCGGAAATGCTCCCCTAGATAAACTTCTCTAACTTGCTCATTGTTGATGATTTCGTCTGGTTTTCCACTCGCTAGAACCGTTCCATCACTAATTATATAAGCACGATCACAAATACCAAGTGTTTCTCGTACGTTATGATCCGTAATCAGAACGCCAATGCCCTGATCTTTTAGAAAGCGGATAATTTTCTGGATGTCGATAATGGCGATAGGATCTACTCCCGCGAATGGCTCGTCGAGGAGTACAAAATTGGGTTGTGAAGCTAAGGCTCTAGCAATTTCTACTCTGCGACGCTCCCCACCTGACAAACTGATACCCATATTTTCTCGTAAATGACTAATATGCAGGTCATGTAGTAGATTATCTAACCGCTGCTGTATTTCATCCGCACTCAAATTTTGTAGTTCCAGGACGGCTAGAATATTTTTCTCAACCGACAAGCGTCTAAAAATCGAAGCTTCTTGGGGTAAGTAACTCAATCCTAAGCGAGCTCGCTCGTGAATGGGTAATTTACTTAGATTGCGGTCATCCAGGTAGATTTCACCACCACATAATGGAACTAAACCGACGATCATATAGAAACAAGTTGTTTTGCCAGCCCCATTGGGCCCTAATAAACCAACAACTTCGTTGCTAGCGACCGAGAAGGAAACATCTTTGACGACGGTTCTCGATTTATAGCTTTTTTTTAAATTTTTAGCGCTTAAGATGCTCATGGATAAACGATTGTCTGTTATAAACTAAAAAATCTAGTTTTCTGAGTCATCTTCTATTTTTGGAGTCGCTTTGGGTTGAATGACAACGCGTACGCGACGATCTGGGTTCTCAACCTCGTTCTTGGTATTATTTCCTTTAACCTGGAAAAAGTCTCGAGCAACATCATAAGAAATATAATCCCCTTTAACTTCATCTGGACCTCGTTTTAATCGCGCTTTACCAAATAATTCGATTTTGTCGGTTTTATCATCATATTCGACACGTTGACTCCAGGCCTCGATAAACTCATTTGCGCCATCTCTTTTTTGTCGGAAACTGACGAGATCTCCATGGGCTGTCGCATAGCGATAGCCTTTTAGATCTTCTTTCATAATTATTTTATCTGCTTTAATCACAATGGTTCCTTGGGTGAGGATGACATTGCCAACGAACGTGCTGATACGAAAGGTGTCTTTTCGTTTATAGTCTTCGACCGTTGCGCTATCAGATTCTAATTGAATCGGTTTGTTGCGATCTGCGCGTTCAGCAAGCGCCAAACTAGAGGGTAATACACCAACGACCATAGCGAGCAAGCAGCTAATCAAATGTACCCGCTTAAAAGTGGGATAAATCAAAGCATCGCGATTACGCAAGATCGATTTCATTTTTTTTACTTCATAGTTTGACATCCCGCGCCTTTACTTTTGAGTGGAGTTCAATGATGCCCGTTTTATTATTAAGCTGCATTCCTACTGAATTCACAATGGTATTCATTTTTGTTATGGTTACCGGCTGATCTGTTTTTACGATTTCTTGATCGGGAACTAAGTGCAGCGAGTCAGTTACCATAGTAACGATATCTTTGTTGGCTTCATCACCTCGAACAACATTAACATTACCAAATAAGTAAATATCTTCATTCCCTTTGGAAAGCTCGGCTGAATCTGCATTAATTTTTAATGTCGGTTCATTGGTCTGGTTATGGGTAAAGTGAACGTGCTCAAGCGCTGAAACATTCGTCACTGGATAATGCTTCAAAATCTTGGCAGTGAAATGCCGCTCTGCAGCCTGCGCATAGACCATCTGTATTCCAGACAAGTTTTCGATAACATAATCAGGATTTTTGGTTTGGTCGGTATCGTAACGTTTTTTAGGTTGCTGAATGGATTGATCTAGCCAGAATGTGAATAAGACAAGAATGGCTAATATAATTACGGGGCCAGGTAATAAGCGGCGAATCATTTTATTAGTAATTCGTGAGAATGATGACTTAGATGAATAGAGTTTAATAAATTAATCTGACTATTGATTTAATGGTTATAAATTTTAACAAAACATAAAAAAAATAACTGTATGAGCAGTAAAGTAATTAATGTTTATTTAATGCATATCAGTGAAGCAAATCAACTGAATTAAGTAGTGGAGTTTAAATATGGGACAACTAAGCAGTAAAAAGCAGTCTTTCTGCTCGCTTTTGTTTACTAGATTCTTATGAATGGTGGATACTATTATAACACTTTGTAACCTATCCTGATTATTAGCGTATCAGTACTGATTGAGTTAATTCAAAAGTCAGCGTTGGTTGATCCAATACTTGTCGAAGCTGCGCCTGGTAGGTTGTTACTTCACTCCCTTGCGAGACGATATTGATAAACGGTAAGTTTAGTGTTCCCATTGCTGAGTTAAATATTGCATTGTCAGTATCAATAATACGATCTGGTAGCTTTTCTGCATGAATCAATTCAAAGCGTAGCGGTTGACTATCTGGAATGAGCCGAAGGCGAGCATGATAAGTTTCAGCTTTACCGATTGCTGTGATAACCGTAACTGCTGGTATTGCAACCTCAGCCCCATCAAAATGACTATTGGGAATAATTTTATAAACGACCCCTGTTGATCCAAAGGGTAGCCCTGTGCTATTTCCAAGTACATAAAGTTCGCCATCATTATCCTGACCAAAACCGAGTACCCAGAACCCGGGCTGCGATTGCTCGGTTAAATCGAGTTCTTGAATTTTACTGCCATCTGAGTAGAAGAGCCTGCCATCTCCATTGCTTGTTTTGGCGACATCGCCAAAAATATAATGTCCTTTCAACTCGGGTATCATTTTGCCCTGGTAGACAAAACCACCGACAATCGCAGTCCCCTCATCATGATCGTATTCCAAGATTGGATCGATAAAATCACCAATTATGGGGTCATTGGTTATAAAACCTGGGCCATTTCCATTTGGTTCAAAGCGAAAGCGACCTTCTTTTAGTCCCCAGCCATAATTTCCTCCTGATTTAACGATATTCACTTCTTCGATGGCGTTTTGACCGACATCGGCTAATAGCAGAGCACCTGATACGGAATCAAATGAAAAGCGGAACGGATTGCGAAATCCGTAAGCATAGATTTCACCCAACGCATTATTACTGTTAGAAAAAGGGTTATCATTTGGAATGCCATATTGTCCATTGATTGAATTGGTTCCACTGGGATCGATTCTGAGTAGGCTACCTAACGGATTGGTTAAATCCTGGCCATTGCCATGAGTGCCATGCCCAATGATGGGTTCCCCGATAAAAGGTTGTCCATCGCGATCATCGGCGCCCCCGCCATCGCCAAGGGCGATATAAAGCATCCCATCTGGACCAAAATTTAATGCACCTGCATTATGATTGAATTGAGGTTGATCGATACTCAGTAAAACCCGATTGGGCATATCCTTTGCTAAATTAGCGGAGTTGATTCTCCATTCCCGGATGACGGAGCGGTGATTGGGGTTTGAGCCAGAAGAGATCGTTGAGAAATCACTTTTCTCACCCGCTGGCTCCGAAGTATAAGTGTAGAGTAAGCTATTTTGCGCATATTGAGGGTGGAAGGCAAAACCGAGAAAACCTCTCTCGTCAAATGAATTTTCACCGAATACGCCGAGTGGCACGAGTAGTTTAGAAAGATCAAGGAAACTTTCTTTGCTGCCATCAAGCAAGTTGATTTTCCAGAGCTTTCCATTTTGATCACCTACATAGAGGTGGTTGGTATCCCCTGGCGCTGGCATAGCCCAATTGGGGGCCGTCAATCCTTGTGCTATGAGTTTTAGTCTCAGACGTAGAGGGCCTTTTAAAATCGGCTCAGGGATTGGATCGGTCAGCGTTTCTTCAGTAGTGATGGCTAAATCTTTAGAAATGTTTACTGGGTTAGCCTGTATTGCCATGCTATACGTGCCAATAGCTAAAAATAGCAACGATAATGTGCTGCGTATCATAATACTTACCCCCTTGAGCGAATAAACGCTTACTCATCAATCATACTCCAGTATAGATGAATCCATACTTATTTATTTGATTTCATGGAGTTATTGCTTGAAATTTTTTTGGCTATCTGGATAATGTTGCATATGACATATTTTTTATGGAAACTGCTGTATGAAAGCTACTGTGACTGAACTTTTGCAACGTATGCCTGGAAAGGTTTCTGAGGAATGGCCAATGGGGGAGCCTTTTGCCGTTGCACTTGCACATGGTTCGATGTCGGTAGAGTTATATGCGCCAAAGGATGTCGATATTCAAACTCCACATGATCAGGATGAACTGTATTTTATTCATTCCGGAAAAGGTGAGATCGTGATTGCGGGGAGTCGCTACGCATTTGAACCTGGTACGGTTTTCTTTGTTCCAGCGCATATTGAGCATCGTTTTGAAAATTTTTCTGCTGACTTTGCAGCCTGGGTTGTTTTTTGGGGGCCAAAGGGAGGAGAGAAAGTTTGATGAGTGCTTTAAAAAGGATTTACCCCAATCATAATGCGAGTGGCGGTGGTGTTCTTTTTTGTTGAACTGATGCGGTAGTAGTTACGGCTCCAGTCGGTCCGCCAATCATGATCTGTTACTCTAGAATCTTAATATTTAACGTTCAGTCAACATGATATCTACGATTATTGTTTTTCCATCACGCATAAACTGCAAGGCGGTTTGCTGGCCTGGTTCGAGTGTTTTTAAAATCGCTGAATAAGTTGCCAGATCGCTAATCGGTTGATTGGCAAGTGCAATGAGAATATCACCGTGCTGTAGTGGGATTAGCTCGGCAGGCGAACCTGGCATCACATTTTCTACTCGAACCCCTTTGCCTTGATAGGAAAAATCTGGAACCGTACCGAGACTGACTTTGCGTTTCTCAGTCATGGGCTTGATCTGAGCTCTGTTTTCAGTAGGTTGAATGGTCACTGTGAGTGGATCGTGTCGATTTGCGAGATACTCGGTAGCTTCCTTGAGTACATTCGCGACTTTGACTAAGCCTGAAGCATCGATTTTATCAACGGTGTCACCGGGCGCATGATAATCTTCATGGGCGCTGGCAAATAACTGAATCGCGGGAACGCCTGCCTTGATGAAAGCAGTTTGATCGCTGGAGCCAAAATCATCGAGTACTGAGTTGATAGGAATGCCAGCTACAAAACCGATACCTCGGAAAATATGCACAAATTCACGTGCGGTACCGGTACCAAAGATCGTTACCGGATTGTTACCAAGCCTTCCAACCGTATCGAGGTTGAGCATGGCGATGATTTTTTTTGTAGGGTAATTGTTATCATGGTTTGCGTAATAAGTTGAGCCCAGCAAATTTGCTTCCTCTCCAGTAAATGCAATAAAAATGATTGTCCGTTGAGGTTGCCATTTTGGGGCAATTTGCCTGGCGAGTTCCAGCATTACGGCGATACCACTGGCGTTGTCATCGGCACCATAGTGAATTTTACCTTGGTTGTCGTGCCGGACATCGGGCCAACCC
>SSFW01000121.1 GCA_008015595.1 Nitrosomonas sp.
ACACTTTGCGGTGCGCTTTGAACCGCTAGCACAACGGTTTTATGAGCGCAAGAAAACCAAAACAAATGGCATCATTGCCATCCGGGCAATCGCCCGCAAATTGGCAAGAGCCTGCTGGATGATACTCAAGCATCAACGACCCTATGAGGCCAAGCTGATGTTTCCAGGTTGAGTTTGGGTGGCCCCATTGAAGTTCCATTGAAGTTCCAGAATTCCAGAATGTAGGGATAGTGATCAACAATAGTGATGGCCAATTACATCCTGTTTCATTTGCGCGTAATGGAGTCGGGTAAACACCAGCAGGAAATATATTTTGGATTCCACCAACAATTATCATTTTTTCTGTCTCAGCTTCCGATAAACACACGAATTCGAGTCGAAAGTTCAACTGGGAAGAAATATGAAATGAAATGTTCTGTCCTCCAGCTACAGAGATCGGGCTGCAATACCCTTCTATAATTGACATGTTGTATCCTTAGATCGCAAGTTTAAAACTGAGATGTATTGAGTAAACCCTACGTAGAGTTAGGCGTCGACAGGGTTCACTCTCCATGCCTAGCCGGATACAGTATGAACTGCTCCGGACTGCACAGGATCGAATGCATCTGGCCACTGGGTAGAGTCGTCGTAAGTGGCCCGAAGGTCGCAGTCAGCAATCTCGGCGCCGCGTAGATCGGCCCCTTCGAGGCGTGCCTGCTGAAGATTGCAGGAGCGCAGCTTCGAGTTCGTCAAGTTCGCGCCTCGAAGATCCGCGGTGTACAGGGTCGTTCCGATGAGTAATGCCCCTGAGAGGTCCGTGGCGCGAAGGTCGCAGCCTTGGAGGCTGGAGTGAGAAAGGTTGGCCCCCTTTAGGTTCGCTCCTCGAAGCTCGCGGTACACCAACTCGGTGTTTGTCAGGTCGGCTCCCGGCATCTCAAGTCTATTGAGCTTCTTCTCCTGGATCAATCCAGCCCTCAGCGCTGCTGCAGTGACTGGGGGTGTGGTTGGTGGCTCAAGTAGACCGCGTTGTCGCCGTACGGCTTCTACCAGCTTCTGCTCGGCTCTTTCGAGATCGGCGGCATTCTTTGCGAGACGCAGGCCTTCTTCTGCTGAAGCCACAGCACGATTCGTCTCGTCGACAATTCCCCCGACCCGTTCCAATTCGGCCTTGGCCCACGTGCTTAGTCGAGCGCCCTGCAAGTCCGGTGTAGCAAGGAAGCGAAGAAGCTGATGGCGGATTGCAAGGGGCGCGGCTGGATCGAGAGCGCGGTCGAGGTAGTGCGTCGTGATCTGATGACTGAGCTGAATCTGTGCCTCGACGATCTTGTGACGTTGTTGCAGCCACTCCATGATCAGCTTTGCAATATTGGAGATCGCGACAGTCGCCGGTACGGCCATTGCAAGGTATGCCGCAATTGTCTGAATTACTTCGGGGGTCATGATCGTTGTTTTCGACGCCTAACTAGAATTAGACGTCCGAAATGACGCAGTATATTACGTCGCGAATGAAATCTAATATGGAGTTGTTCATGATATCCCCTTATATTCACAGCTAATCGTCAATTTAGCTGTCATTTTATCAGACTTGTTTAGTGCCACAAATTGAATGAATAATCACACAGAAAGCAACCCCCCGCTTCCGAGTCCATCACAGGATAAAAATAGAGCAATGCTGATTGATCCTAGATCTTAGGATTATTTTAGCTTGTAGCGGTTAAGGTTAGTTCTGATATTTTTCCAATCACATTTCAATGATCTAAAACATTATAATCGCAAACTTTACAAGACCTTTTAGGAGACCTATAATTCAGTCTTATTGTTTGACTGCTCAAAAATAAAGCTATGACACATCAAATACTGACAGAAATCGCAGCAAGTATCTCTGAACTCAAGGCTAACCCCATGAAAGTTGTTTCCAGTGGCAACGGTATGCCCATTGCCGTATTGAATCGTAATGAACCCGCCTTTTACTGTGTGCCCGCTGCCGCCTATGAAGCAATGATGGAGCTGATTGACGATATAGAATTGCTTAAGCTGGTAAAAGAGCGCATAAACGAACCAACGGTCACAGTTTCACTGGATGACTTATAAGCTGGAATTTAAAAAATCAGCGCTCAAAGAATGGGAAAAACTAGGCCATACCATCAAAGACCAATTCAAAAAGAAACTAAAAGAGCGATTGAATAATCCTCACGTTCCATCTGCTGCATTGTCGGGTGCGGAAAACATCTACAAGATTAAATTAAGACAACTCGGCTATCGCCTCGTTTATTCCGTTGAAGACAAGACTGTAACAGTCACCGTAATCGCAGCCGGCAAACGAGACCGGAATGAAATCTACGACATTGCCCTCTCGCGATTGCGTGAAAAGAAATAAGTCATAACTTTGAAAGCAGAAAATCAGTGTGCAGTTACGTAGCTACTTAAGAATTAATTAGGTTTACTTCTCCATTGTTTCCACATGTCAGGAATTTGTTTTTTAAGTTCCCTATCCCATAGGGGAGAATACTCATATGTAAAATTTTTTTCTCTAGAGACATCAAACTTTTCTTTACCATGCTGCTTTTTAACTTGGTTTGATATCCAAGCAAATATCCCAAACCAATCAACAGCCTTATAAATAACTGTCCTTATAAACCAATTAACACCTGAAATTTTCATTGCTTCTAATAAAACCTTATCAGCAAATTTCTTTGCCGCTTGATCTCCACCTTCATAATAAAGCCAATCATGAATGACTGCCGCTCTACCATATTTTCCCCACTTAGGGATAAGAGAGCGTATTGGAATCGGTACTGACGCAAAATCCGTTAAAAAAGATTGTTGAACGATGATTTGTTTTTCCCCGAGTTCGGGTGTCGTGATATAGATGAAATCTCTTTCTAAACACCACATCTTTGCATTAATGGTGGGAGAAACAATCAGTTTTTCTGGGAAATGAGCATTAAATTCTTCGATATTCATAACAAGTTCCTACATATAATCAGAAATGTGTAGCGGTGGATGCTTGATGCCCTAATATGATTGAACATAGTTTATCTCCTACCGCTATTTAATTTCTGTGACTTTCTTAACACCCAAAGCGTGAAATTTCACATGCTATGAATGCTTAACTCACGCTATACCGTCGATTATTGTTTTGTAGCAAAACAAATTGCCAAACTCGCTTGTCTAGCTATAGGGTAATCAACTTTAGGAGTTATGCCCCATCAAGCAAATGTGTTTATTACGCAGAAACTTTTATCAATCGGATAAGTAGTATTCAACCGTTGAGACCACTCTGACTTGTTTTATGTGGGGAGTGCTACTATCACGGTCTTCAATCGAGAATTGACCTTGCGAAGCGCTTTTGATCTTGCCAAGCTGGCTTTTTGAATCTTGCGCAAACTTTTCTGCCACTGTCCTGGCATTCTTAGTGGCTTCTTCGATCATTCCTGGCTTGAGATCATTCAGTTTAGAAAATATGAAGACTGTTCTAGATTGATAATCTTCTCCAGAGATCGCGATCCCTTGTTTGCCTAGTTCCACTAGAGTTTGCATTGAATTTCTGACTAAATCTACATTTTCACTGTAGATAGTAATCGTTGACTCACCCGAATAACGGAATTTTCCCCTTTCAGTACCGTCTTGTTGAGACTGTCTATCCAATATTGCAGGTGCGGAAATGGATATTTCCTTATCTTGAAATCCGTGTTTCTTGAGGAAATCGACGATAATCGCATTCTTTTTCTGGAGAGTAGAAAAAACCTGATTTAAATCGTTATTGGCCTCACTGAATTTTATTGGCCAGATTGCAATGTTAGCTGGGACTTCTCGCTCGGATAATCCTTTTACGGTAATCGCTCTTTCTAGAGCTTTGAGCTTTACCATACCTCCAGCGATAAAGTAACCGAGCAATGCTAGACCAATGCACACAAATGCCCCCAGTACAAATGCTGCACTCAATGGTTTATTATCCATATCACCTCCTATTTAAATAGTGCCATCTTATTGGTTGATCGAGGGGTGAAAGCTAATTCACGCGATACTGTGGATCATACATTTTTGCAGCGATGTAACTCGCTAAATCTGTTTCAGGTAGCGTTTCTTCTGTTAAGCCCGCTTGTTTTGCGACTTGGCAAACTGCAACTGCAATCGCGAGTGAAACGGATCGTACGCGATGGATCGAAGGATAAATCGATCCGGCTGCGATTTCTTCCGGTAAAATTTGTGCTGAAAGTGCGTGGGCGGCAGCTAAGAACATCGGTTCTGTCACTAATCGTGCTTTGCTGACGGTTACTCCAAGACCAACCCCAGGAAAAATGTAAGCATTGTTGCCTTGACCCGGCTTGAGCAGCTTTCCTGTGTATATCACCGGTTCGAATGGGCTCCCGCTGGCAAAAATCGCTTTACCATTGGACCATCGATAGGCTTCTTCCGCAGTGCATTCAGTATGAGATGTCGGGTTTGATAGCGCGATTATTACGGGACGTTCGTTGATGGTTGCCATCGCGGTGATAATGTCTTGATTGAATGTTCCAGCCATGCCTGTAGCACCGATGAGCACATCGGGACGGATTCGGTTTATCGCCTCCAGAAAGGTCGCGGGAGCACAGGGATGTGCAAAGGGTTTGATAAGCGGTTTGATTTCTTCTCGATTCGATGTAACTAACCCTTGCCGATCAATAAACCATAACCTGGATCGTGCTTCTGCTTCAGTCAGTCCCGCTGCGCAAAAAGCGGACACCAGCAACCCTGCAATTCCGCTCGCTGCCGATCCGGTGCCGAGCAACATGATATTCAAATCGGTAAATCGCTTCTGCGTAATGTGGCAGGAAGTATAAATTCCTGAAAGCGTGACGGCGGCAGTGCCCTGGATATCATCGTTAAAACAACGCACAGACTCACGATAGCGATCCAATAGTTGGAAGGCATGCTGGTTATGGAAATCTTCAAATTGAATCACCGCATCGGGAAATCTGGCTTGCACAGCTTGCACAAATTCATCGACCAAGGATAAATAATCATCCCCAGTGATGCGAGGGTGAGGGTATCCCATATAAAAAGGATCTTCACGCAAGGCTTGATTATTGGTTCCAACATCGAGCATAACGGGCAAACAGTTTTCGGGATGAAGGCCCGCACATGCGACATACAACGCTGTTTTACCAATGGAAATCCCCATCCCATTGGCACCTAGATCGCCAAGCCCGAGAATTCTTTCACCATCGGTAACGACAATGATGCGAATATCCGTTTCAGGCCAGTTATCGAGTATCGATGCGATTTCACCCTTATCTTCAGGGGTGATATAAAACCCTTGGGGTTTTCTGAAAATATGACCAAACTGCTTGCAAGCTTCTCCAACCGTAGGCGTGTAAACAAGCGGTAGGATTTCTTCAATGTGATCGATCAGGGTTCGGTAAAACAAACATTGATTGCGCTCAAGTAAGCTGTTCAAAAAAATATATTTTTCGATGGCGCTATGCTTGCTTCGCATATTATTGAGTACGCGCGCGGTTTGGGTATAGATGTCGGTTACACGGTAAGGTAATAAGCCGCTTAACCCGAAGCGCTTCCGTTCTTCGCGGGTAAATGCAGTTGATTTATTAAGGGTTGGATCATCTAACAAGGATTTTCCGTACAGTTGCTTCATCCTTTTCTCTCCGCATAAAATGGGCTGCAAATGCAAATTGCGAAATGGAGTGCGTGGGGATTAACCATCCATCCAATACGCTAGTCTGTCGTTAGACAATTTTGATAGTAATCGATAAACTAGCAGGCAAAGGAAACAATTAAACGATTCACGTATCGTCACATATCTAGTGCGATAAGTCGAGGTTTTCCAAAATGACTCAGCAATCCCATTAACCGATTTATTATTTGATAACTGTTTTTTTTCTTTATATGACGACACTGCAATCGATACCTTCTCCTAATCCTGATCTCTATACTGAGGAAGAGATTTCAAACCTTGTTCATCAGTTCTATGCTAAAGCAAGAAAGGATCCTGATTTAGGTCCTATCTTTGAAGGTCATGTCATCGATTGGGATGCGCATTTTGTTCAAATGACAAACTTTTGGTCAGCACAATTGAGGGGAACCAATCGTTTCCGGGGTGCTCCCATGCCAAAACATATTGCACTTCCTGCACTGAATGCGGATTTGTTCAAACGCTGGTTAGCGTTGTTCAAAGAAACGACGCAAGAACTCGGCAACCCAACCTTGAAACATCATGCGGATATGGTTGCTACCTTTATCGCAGGTCGGCTATGGTTAGGCTACCAGATGAGTAACTATCCCGATCAACCCGCGACATCGCTCGCTGTTTAGCAGGCAGCTAGAAATTGTGTCTAATAGGGGGCTAGATAGCGACCAGTCTAGGGAGAAACGAAAAGCGCTGGCTTTATCTTAGCAGTTACCATGCAAGTTTTTCGTAGTACTGACACACCGCATAAAATTCCACTTGCATTGACGATTGGTAATTTTGATGGCGTCCATTTAGGCCACCAAGCCATGTTGGAGGAACTCAAGCAAGCTGCAAAGCGGTTGAATATTGCAACTTGCATTATGATTTTTGAGCCGCATCCGCGTGAATTTCTAATGCCCGGTCAATCGCCGACTCGATTGACTAGCTTGCGTGAAAAGTTGGAAATTTTTGCGCAATTAAATATTGATCGCGTCCAAATTTGCCATTTTAACCACGCATTTGCGCAAATCTCGGCGCAAACATTTATTACTGACATATTAATGCAGCAATTAAATGTTCGCTGGATGTTAGTCGGCGATGATTTTCGATTTGGTGCTAAGCGCGTTGGTGATGTTGCCATGCTAAGGGCCTATGCGCAGCAAACGGGACAGTTCAACGTAGAAGTCATGGCCGATTTCTCGATTAATCATATTCGAGTTTCCAGTACTGCGATCAGAGAAGCATTAGCGGCTGGAAACATGGTGCTTGCCCAGCAATTATTGGGTCGACCCTATAGCATGAGCGGTCGCATCGTCAATGGAGACAAATTAGCGAAGCAGCTTGGTTTTCCAACCGCGAATATCCACTTCAAACATAGCCATCCACCCTTGCGCGGTATCTTTGTGGTAGAAGTCATCAGTCGAGAAAATTCGAACTTGCCCAAAGTGATGCAGGGCGTGGCAAGCTTGGGTGTCAGGCCAACGACGCATGCCTCTGATAAGTTAATTTTAGAAGTTCACTTGTTTGATTTTGATCAAGAAATTTACGGTCAACATTTACAAGTCAATTTTTTGCATAAGCTCCGAGATGAAGAAAAATATGCAGACCTCGAAACATTGATTGCACAAATCAAACGAGACATTAAGAATGCAAAACACTATTTTATGCTTCACTAACCTTTGCCTTGCACCAATATAGGGCTCTTTTTCATGACTGACTACAAAAATACACTGAATCTACCCGACACACCCTTTCCGATGCGAGGGGATCTGGCCAAACGTGAGCCAGGGATGCTCAAAGCCTGGCAAGAAAAAAAGCTTTATCAGAAAATTCGTGAAATTAGTCGAGGAAGGCCAAAGTTTATTCTGCATGATGGGCCACCTTACGCAAATGGTGATATTCATATTGGTCATGCGGTCAATAAAATTCTCAAAGATATCATTATCAAAAGCAAAACCTTAGCCGGTTTTGATGCGCCCTATGTTCCAGGCTGGGATTGCCACGGGTTGCCGATCGAACATCAAATTGAGAAGAAGCACGGCAAACATTTACCTGCCGATCAAGTCCGCACGCTGTGCCGAGCGTTTGCGCAAGCCCAAATAGAACGGCAAAAAGCGGATTTCATTCGATTGGGGGTACTGGGTGATTGGGACAATCCTTACCTCACCATGAATTACCAAACGGAAGCCGATATCATTCGGGCGCTAGGTAAAATCTACCAAAACGGCCATCTCTATCAAGGTCAGAAACCCGTCAATTGGTGTATCGATTGTGGGTCAGCGCTCGCTGAGGCAGAAGTCGATTACGAAAACAAAACATCCCCTGCGATCGATGTAGGATTTGAAGTCACTGCAGATTCTTCCGGGAATGAAGTGCTTGCAAAGGCCTTCTCTGTCACCATTCCGGGTGAAATGAAATGTTACGCGGTAATTTGGACCACGACACCTTGGACGTTACCGGCTAATCAGGCAGTTTGTGTGCATCCCGATTTTGATTATGAATTGATCAGCACGCCGCGTGGATTGCTCATTCTAGCAGTGCAATTAAAAGAAGCTTGTTTAGCTCGTTACCAAATCGATGGAGAAACGCTGGCAAGCTGCAAAGGCAGTGCACTTGAGCATTTGGTTTTGCATCACCCTTTTGATACGCGAACGGTGAAAATCATCTGCGGTAAACATGTAACCCTGGAAGCCGGTACCGGTTTAGTTCATACCGCACCTGCTCATGGTTTGGATGACTATTTCATTGGACAGCAATACGGTTTACCCAGTGATAGTCCCGTTGGAAATGATGGTAAATTCATGGCAGCAACTCCATTGGTCGGCGGTATGTTTGTTTGGAAAGCCAACGATGTCGTGATTGAGTCGCTCCAACAAAGCCAACATCTCATTCATTCTGAGAAAATTGAACATAGCTACCCCCATTGTTGGCGCCACAAAACACCGATTATTTTCCGCTCAACCCCGCAATGGTTTATTGGTATGAATAAGCCGCAGGGTGCGAATATGGACCAATATGAATCACTGCGTGAATTAGCGATTAAAGCTGTCGATCAAACGACATTTTACCCAGCTTGGGGAAGGGCACGCTTAGAAGCGATGATCAAGAATCGCCCCGATTGGTGCATTTCGCGTCAGCGAAATTGGGGTGTGCCGATGACTTTCTTTGTCCATAAGGAAACTCAAGCCTTACACCCACGCACCCTTGAGTTACTCGAAGTGGTCGCAAAAGCCGTAGAACAGCAAGGCATTGAGGCTTGGTTTAGTCTCGATCCTGCTAGTTTGTTAGGGAATGAAGCGGATCAGTATCAAAAATTAACCGATACGCTCGATGTTTGGTTTGATTCAGGCACAACCCATGATACGGTGCTGAGACGTAATATTCACTTGAATCATCCAGCCGATCTCTATTTAGAAGGCTCTGATCAACATCGTGGCTGGTTCCAATCGTCACTTTTAACTGGCTGTGCAATGAATCATCGCGCTCCTTACGATGCGTTACTCACCCATGGTTTTGTGGTTGACGGTCAAGGCCACAAAATGAGCAAATCCAAGGGGAATGTCATTGCACCCCAAAAAATTGTCGACACGCTAGGCGCTGATATCCTGCGTTTATGGGTCGCTTCTACCGATTATTCGGGTGAGTTGTTTATCTCTGATGAGATTTTAAAACGGATCGTCGAAACCTATCGCCGGATTCGTAATACCCTACGTTTTTTACTCGCTAACATCGCAGATTTCAATCCTCAAACTGATCAGCTACCGGTTGAACAATGGTTGGAAATCGATCGTTATATGCTCGCGCATACTGAAGCGTTGCAAAATGAGCTGACGACCCTCTATCAACGTTATGAATTTCATCAAAGCGTGCATGCTTTACATAACTTCTGCTCGGAGGACTTAGGCGGTTTTTACTTGGATATTTTAAAAGACCGTTTATACACTACCGGTTCGAAGAATCTTCCACGGCGTTCGGCGCAAAATGCGCTCTACCATATCACACAGAGTCTGGTACGGTTGTTTGCACCGATATTGAGCTTTACCGCAGAGGAAGTCTGGGAGCAATTGACGAATAAGCCTGAGGACAGTGTGTTGCTACAGTCGTGGCATTCATTTCCTGTGCAAGCGCGTGATCAAATCGATTTCTTATTGGGACGCTGGAGCCGCTTGCGTCAATTGCGTTCACAAGTGTTGAAAAAATTAGAGGAATCGCGCGCGCAGGGAGCAATCGGTTCCTCGCTTGCGGCCGTTGTAACGATTCAAGCAGCGGGAGAAGATTTTACGCTATTACAATCGCTAGGCCATGATCTGCGTTTTGTCATGATCACGTCTGAAGTTCATTTACATCACATAGCGCATACCAACGATATCATGATTACAGTTTCAGCAAGTTCTCATCAAAAATGTGAGCGCTGTTGGCATTATCGTGAAGATGTCGGTCATCATGCCGATCATCCAACCCTCTGTCAGCGTTGTATCTCCAATTTATATGGCGCTGGTGAACATCGTAAACATGCCTAACTTTCTTGTATTGATTACCTACTCACTATCATGAAACTCTCTCTCAGTTTAGTTATCGCCTTTATTGTTTTAGCACTCGATTTGGTTACAAAATACTGGGTAGAGTCGGCGTTGGTTTTTGGGCAACAAATTCCCATCACTTCCTTTTTTAATTTGGTACTGACATATAATCCAGGCGCTGCATTTAGCTTTCTGGGCGATGCCTCGGGCTGGCAACGGTGGTTTTTAAGTGGCATCGCTTTTATCGCATGCGCAGTCATCAGTTATTTACTTTATAAACACACTGAAAATAAATTGTTTTGCTGGGCGTTGAGTTTGGTGCTCGGTGGTGCGCTAGGAAATTTATATGATCGCATTACATTAGGCCATGTCGTTGATTTTCTCGATTTCTATATTGGCGACTATCACTGGCCTGCTTTCAACGTAGCTGATTCGGCAATTTGTATTGGTGCAGCGTTGCTAATTTATGAAAGTTTTACAACCAAGAAACCCTAAATGAATCGTGTATTATTTGCGGTACCGCTGTGATGTATTCGGGAAATTGAATCGCATGTAGTCATAACTCTCTACGATGAAGAAAGCGTATTCGGCTAATAATCTGATCGAAGCCCAGATGGTTCTTCAATTATTAGAGCAAGCCTATATTCCGGCCAAACTGATGAATACTTTCTCACAAGGCGGCTTAGGAGAAATTCCCTTTACCCATGCTTACCCCGAGGTTTGGGTGATACGCGATGATGATTTTGAGAAGGCGCAGAACATCATTGATCAATATGAGCACACTTCGATTGACCCCGGACACGTAAACTGCCCCAATTGTAGTGAATCCAATCCAGCCAATTTTGAATTATGTTGGAATTGTGGTCATGGGCTAGAAAATAAGGGTTAAATGAAGACCACGTTCTACCTCCAAGTTTTATTGCCCAAACTGTCCTAACTATTGATTGGAACTTCATTTCAAAATTAACAATCGTTAGCAGTTCATCTTGAATTCTTGAAAAAGAAGGAGCAAAACCAACGAGATTGGAATTTTTATCATGGCAACTTAAGATAAAATTTAACATCCCAAATCAATAAATATCCGATTAACGCATGTTTTTGCAAAACCTGGCTTCAGCAGGCAGTTTCTTAGTTATGCTGACTATTATTTCTTGCGGTTTTGCAAATATCGCTACAGCTTCAAATACTTCAACACCAGCTAGCAAAGCTTCGATGGATCCACT
>SSFW01000049.1 GCA_008015595.1 Nitrosomonas sp.
ATCAAGAATTGTCATCAATCAGTAGCAAATATACTCAAAGTGCTATTTGGGATCAGCCTATCGACTCGTTACAACTCCGCTTAGCCCCATTCTTTTGAGTTTCTCATATTCATCTTCCGCTGCCTTTCTAGTCGAAAAGGGTCCGACACGGACTCTGACCATTTCATTATGTCCAACTTTAATTGTTTCAACGTATGCGCCATTGATTCCACTTGCAGTTAAATTCTGTAGCTGCTGCTTTGCTTTAAGTGGATCTGAAAAAGCACCTAACTGGATAACAAAAACACCTTCAGCTGCTTTAGGTTGGGGTGTTTCTGGCGCTTTGCTTAATTGAACAACTGGTTTGTGATATTGAGGCTTAGATAAGGGGATAGGTGTACCTTGATCGTTACTAGATTCTTCCTGGGCTTCCTCAGCAATTTGAGGCGATCCTTGAGGAATCATTGCTAATAATTCGTCCGGTTGATCGGCTGAAGCATCGGTTTCATCACCAGAAGGATCAGTTGGCATCATCCATGGATAATTTTCTGTCACTAAATCTTCTGAAGGAATCTGGATATCTATTTCCTGGCGCTCTTGTGTCGATTCTTCATCAAATAGCATCGGTAGAAATATAACTAATAAAGTCACTAAGGTAATTGCACCCAATAGGCGTCTACGAGCACGTTTTCTTAACAATAATTCTTCTTCGCTAATATTTCTGACCATTATTATTACCCTTTGATCATTAATCAAAAATGATACTTTACTATGTAAACGCTAAAATAGCACTTACGGTGTAGAATGAACCAAAGACGCATATTCTATCATTTTTGCCGGCTTGCTTTTGTGCAAATGCATAAGCATCCGATAAATCAGAAAATGAATGAATAGCATTGCTGTGGGTGATGTTGCTGATTATCGATGCAATTTCTTCTGCTTGGGCTCCTCGCGCAGAATGAATGGTTCCAATTAGCCATACATCGATATGGTTTTTTAGTGTTTGAATAACTGAAGCGATATCCTTATCTTTTAACATTCCGATAACCGCATAGGTTTTGGGGAATGGTGGTCCCATTTGATCTAAATTTTCAGCAAGGACTTTTGCTGCCGCTGGGTTATGCGCGACATCTAAAATGACCCGAGGGCTTCCTGGTAATACTTGAAATCTACCTTTTAACGTTGTCTCTACCAGGCCACGCCGAATCGCTTGATTATCAACCGGGAGCTCATCTTTGAGACAATCCAATGCGGCAAAGCAAGCAGATGCATTTCTTAATTGAAATGATCCTCTAAGCGAGGGATAAGGAAGCGCATATACGTTATTGTGGGGCCCATAGAAGTTCCATTGAAGATTGCCTTGGGTGGAATAACTGAAATCCTGATTAATCCTAAAAAATTTTGCCCCTAGCTCATCTATCTTCATTTGTATGCTGGGTGGGATATCCGGTTCGCTGCAAATTGCATAGCGACCTTTTCTAAAGATCCCTATTTTTTCCAGGCCAATCTCTTCCCTCGTTTCTCCAAGATAATCCATATGATCAAGATCAATACTGGCGAGAATTGCACAATCTGCATCAAAAATATTTACCGCATCTAGACGTCCACCCAAGCCAACTTCTAATACTGCCACATCCACGTTTGATTCGATAAATAAGTGCATGGCAGCTAATGTGCCAAATTCGAAATAAGTGAGCGTGACTTGGCTTTGCAACCGAGCGCTTTCGATAGTTTCAAAAGCGCGACATATCTCGGCATCGCTAACTTCTTGTTGCAATATCCGGATACGTTCATTGAAAGTGAGTAAGTGGGGTGAAGTATAACAACCAACCCGATAGCCTGCGGCGCTGAGCGTCGTTTCCAACATCGCACAGATCGACCCTTTGCCATTTGTGCCACCGACTGTAATTACTGGAAATGAAGGCGTAAGGCAAAGGTTATCTTTTACGCGCTTTACCCGATCCAAACCTAGATCGATCGTAAAGGGATGTAGATTTTCAAGATAGGCGAGCCAATCAGCTAATGAGCGAGGTTCCACGAAAAGGAGACAACCTTGAAGGTTGAGAAATCAAAAAAGTGAAAATACTCCGCGTTGCTTATTTAAGAGGGGGGTAGCAAGGTTGCGGCTGATTTAGGGCTTGGGGTTCGCATCAAAAGCGTGAATAAATTAACGAGCTTTTCACGCATGTGGCGGCGATCTACAATTAAATCGATAGCGCCATGTTCCAATAAAAATTCAGCCCGTTGAAATCCCTCGGGTAAGGTTTGTCGCACCGTTTGTTCAATGACACGTGGTCCAGCAAAACCAATCAATGCACCCGGCTCAGCGATTACAATATCACCAATGAATGCGAAACTAGCCGAAACACCTCCCATGGTAGGATCAGTTAATACCGAAATAAACGGTAGCTTTTCCTTACTCATTTGTGTCAATGCTGCAGAGGTTTTAGCCATTTGCATCAATGAGAATAAACCTTCCTGCATGCGCGCTCCGCCGCTTGCAGCAAAGCAAACAAACGGTAAGTGTTGATTAATGCTGACTCGAACACCTCTAACGAATCGTTCCCCGACAACGGAACCCATGGATCCGCCCATAAAACCAAATTCAAAGGCGGCGACAACCACTGGAGTGGTTTTTATTTTACCTTGCATCACGACGAGCGCATCGTCTTCATCGGTGCTGCTATTTGCCTGAATTAAGCGGTCGGTATAACGTTTACTATCTCTAAATTTAAGGGGGTCTTGTGGTTTTACTTCAACACCGATCTCAATACGCTCTTCTGGATCAAGCAGCATATCGATCCGATTTCTAGCAGAAATTCGATTGTGATAGCCACATTTGGGGCAAACGTTAAAATTTTTAGCTAGATCGGTATAATATAATACAGCTTCGCAAGCGATACATTTGCTCCATAACCCTTCGGGTACAACTTTCTTTTCACCGTTTTCTTTGGGTTTTATTTTGGGTGGAATAATTCGTTGAAACCAGCTCATTCTTTCTTGTTTTTGTAATTATAATGGTCGACGTTAATTTGTCTCATCGATAGCGCTGCGCATAGAACTTACTAGACTGCTTAATGTTTCAAGTAATGAATTCTCAGGTGCTTTTTCGATTTCTTCAATAATACGACTGCCGATTACTACCGCATCCGCCAGTTTCGAGATTGCTTTTGCTGTTTGTGGGTCCCGTATACCGAATCCAACCCCAATGGGTATAGATACTAATGTTCGGACTTGCGCTAACTTTGTTTGTACTTCGGTTAGATCAAGATGGGAAGCACCTGTGACCCCTTTCAAGGAAACATAGTAAAGATAGCCTTGCGCAAGCTTGGCAACTTGCTTCACACGCTCAATCGGTGTTGTGGGAGACAATAAGAAAATGGGATCAATGCCGGCAGCACTAAGTTGTTGTGCCCACTCAGTTGATTCTTCTGGAGGGTAATCAACGACCAGTATCCCGTCAACACCCGATTCTTTTGCAGTTGAAATAAAATGGTCAACGCCCATTGCTTCTACGGGGTTGGCATAACCCATTAAAACAACCGGAGTAAGTGTATCGGTTTTTCTAAATTCCGCGACCATAGCGATTACATTTGCTAGGCTTACGCCATTTGCTAGCGCTCGTTCAGACGATCGTTGAATTGTCGGGCCATCCGCCATTGGATCAGAGAAAGGAACGCCTAACTCAATAAGATTAGCGCCTGCTTTTACCAGTGTATGCATCAACGGTACGGTTACTTCAGGTTTGGGGTCGCCTGCTGTAATAAATGGGATCAAGACTTTCTGATTTGCAGATTTTAACTTGGAAAATGTTGCAGCAATTCGGTTCATGTAGAAATAGTAAGTGATTTTCAATCGCTACTTAAGCGTTAAATTAAAAAGTAATGCCTGAATATTGAGCAACTGTCATCATATCCTTATCACCGCGTCCAGATAAGTTTACCAATAGTAATTTATCTTTTCCGAGTGTAGGGGAAAGCTTGGCGGCATAAGCCAAAGCGTGGCTCGATTCAAGCGCAGGGATTATGCCTTCAAAGCGACAGAGTGCATGGAATGCTGATAATGCTTCATCATCTGTGATCGCAACATACTCAGCTCGATTACTATCTTTAAGCCATGCGTGCTCAGGACCTACACCAGGATAATCTAAACCAGCAGATATCGAGTGGGTTTCAATAATTTGACCATGATCATCTTGAATTAAATAAGTTCGGTTACCGTGCAGCACACCGGGTCGGCCTGTTACTAGCGTGGCAGCATGTTGATTCGAATTAATTCCTTTTCCACCCGCCTCAACACCAATCATACGAACTGTCTCATCATCGATATAAGGATAGAACAAACCAAGCGCATTGGATCCACCCCCGACACATGCAATAAGTGCATCAGGCTGGCGTCCATACTCTTGCTGCATTTGATCCTTTACTTCTTTACCAATGATTGCCTGAAAATCGCGCACCATCATAGGGTAGGGATGAGGGCCAGCTACTGTTCCGATAATATAATAAGTGCTTTCCACATTGGTAACCCAGTCGCGCATTGCTTCATTGAGAGCATCTTTGAGTGTACGGGAGCCAGACTCAACGGGTATGACTTGTGCACCTAGCAATTTCATTCTATAAACATTCATTGCTTGGCGTTTAACATCTTCAGAACCCATATAAACGACACATTCCATGCCTTGACGTGCTGCTACTGTCGCTGTTGCCACACCATGCTGACCGGCACCTGTTTCAGCAATGACCCGTTTTTTGTTCATACGCTTTGCTAGTAGCGCTTGACCAACTGTATTATTGATCTTGTGCGCGCCCGTATGATTTAGATCTTCACGTTTGAGAAGAATCTGAGCACCTCCTAAATGGTCAGACCAACGTTTTGCATGATAAATAGGGGTAGGACGCCCAACGTAGTGTTTGAGCTCATAAGCAAACTCTGTTTGAAACGCTTTATCAGCTTGATAATAAAGATATTGAGTCCGCAGCTCTTCCAGCGCTGTCATGAGGGTTTCGGCCACAAATTTACCGCCATAAGGACCGAAGTGGCCTTTCTCATCAGGAAGATTATATGCACTCACAATTTTTAACCCTTTGCATAAACGCAGAAATTTTATTGATATCCTTAATACCTTTGCTTGCTTCAACACCACTTGATACATCAACAGCCCATGGTTTTACCTTCGTTATTGCATGAACTACATTATCAGGCGTTAATCCGCCAGACAATATAATTGGAAGCGGGAGATTGGCTGGAATCAATGTCCAATCAAAAACTTCACCTGTTCCACCCGGCAGATTGGCACTATAAGTATCTAACAGAAGCGCTTTTGCACTTTGGTATCGATTTGCGTATTCTAGCAGATCCATATCTTCCTTGATACGAAGCGCTTTAACATAAGGGAGCGAGAATTGATCACAAAACTCGGGAGACTCATTTCCATGAAATTGTAACAAACCTAAATTAGCGATGGTTGCTGTTTCATGGACCCACTCAACGGTTGGGTCAACGTAAACCCCTACTGTTGTTACAAATGCAGGTATGGTTTTAGTGATGGGTCTTGCTTGTTGAGGTAAGATGTTTCGAGCGCTTTGCTGCCAAAAGACAAAACCAATAGCATCGGCACCAGAGGATATTGCTGCCAGTGCATCTTCAGTTCGTGTGATACCACAAATTTTTACTCGAGTACGCATGTGAGTTTTATTGTTATTATGTTTAATACGTTGCTCAGTTGTTGGTTTATTTTTTTATAAATACCTCTAAGGCCGTGATGTCGCAAGGTGAATCATTTAATGTAGGGAGATTCCAGCGAGTATCATATTTTACCTCAGCTAAGTATAAGCCATATGGGGAAAAAGTTGGTGCTGCACGTTTCCGGTCACGACTTTCTAATACTGCGGTGATCCAGCTGGGTTGATGGCGATTTGCGCCGACATAAATCAAGCTACCAACGATATTACGGACCATGTGATGTAAAAAACCGTTTGCCCTGAATTCGAATTTTAAGAAATCGCCTTGTTGCGTTATCTTAAGTTTTGTCAGTTTACGGACGGGATTTTTGGCTTGGCACTCAGCGGTACGAAATGCACTAAAATCATGTTCTCCTAGTAAGCTGTCGGCTGCTTTTTGCATATCATCGACATTCAGTGGTTCATGAAACCAACCTACTTTGTGTTGAAATAAACCAGGCCTCGTTGGACGATTCAGGAGATAATACAAATAGCACCGCTCTAGGGCGCTGTAACGGGCATGAAACCGATTATCAACTTCACATGCCCACAGAATAGAAATATCTGGCGGGAGCAATGCGTTGACACCTCTAACCCATGCGCTTTGCGGACGTTTTGTGTTGGTTTCGAAATGAACAACCTGTGATAACGCGTGGACGCCTGCGTCAGTTCTACCTGCTGCGACGACTCTAATCGAGTCATCGCAGGCAATTTTAGTTAGAGCGTGCTCTAATGTGTCTTGAAGTGATAAACAATTAGGTTGACTTTGCCATCCATGGTAGCGACTACCATCATATTCCAGCGCTAAGGCAATTTTCACAGAAATTAGCTAAAGCAGCCAGCCCTCACAAATCCCTTAATAAATAGATAAACTGTATTAAGCGCTTGTATTGATCTCATCAAGAAGAGTTCTTGCGAGCATTTGTTGCTCATTGCTACCTTCTTTTAGCACTTCTTCTAAAATTTCTTTTGCACCTTCCTTATCATCCATTTCAAGATAAGCTTTAGCTAAGTCAATTTTCGTTGCGACTTCTTCTTGCCATTCCGAGGTAACTGATTCTGAATGTGTAGCGGCTTTCTCATGCTGTGATGTATCTTCATCTAGATCTAATTTGATATCAGTAAGGTTTAGTTTAGTTAGTTGATCATCAAATGACTGAGTAATAGGTTCATTATCTGCTGTTCCAGAGAAACTATTTGAAGTTTTATTCACATCTTCGGGTAGATCGATATGGAAATCCATATCGTGACTGATAGAAGCCGTTTGCGTATTTTGGGATTGATCAGAGGAAAAATCTAAAATAAAGTCTTGATGGGAAGCCGCATCTTTTTGATCAATTGTTTCTTCAAGTTGAGGAGACAATTGATTCGTTTCGCTCATATCAAATTTAAACTCTTGCGCAGATTCAGTTGCACGCGTATTTTCTAATCCTGAGTCAAATTGCTGCTGGTCCCTATCGTTTGTATGGCTAGGAATAAAGCCCTCATCGGTATTTTTGCCAAAAAAGAAACCGCTTGCAGCATGGGATAAATTAGTTTGGTTACTATCCTTAGGAGAATTTACATCATTAAGTTCATTTGAGAGAGGGGTATCCGGTTTAGTATCAAATTGATTAATAGCAGATTCGGAAGCGAAAGTACTGGAAAACGCTGTACTTGCTTCTTCTTCGTTTCTAATTGATTTTTCTTCAGCAAAATTGATTTCGTCTTCATCAATATTGTTTGCTTGCGATTTCTTGCGCCGAACATACGAAATTCCTAACCACCCCGTTAATAACGTGATAAGTATGCCACCCACGATTTCGATGTTCTCTGTTGTAAAATCAACCAGTTCTGAGACAAAACCCATCATTTGTTCAACGAAATCTGTTTCAGGTTCAGGCGGTGTAGGTGCCGGTATAGGGGTATTTTGCAATATCGAAGGAGCTGGAAGACTTGGAGCAGTGATTGAATCTGATTGTAGTGACAGTTCTTCGGTTTGAGCAGGTTCTTGCAAGGACGCTATATCATCAGCAGGTTTATCAGAAGCGATTTCTTTGTCATCAGCTAGCTGAGTCGGTGGCGTAGGATTAGTCTGCGTTTGCTCTGCTTGTTTTTGTATATCTGCCATTCCAGCATTCTTGATTTCAAGCAACCGTTGTAAACGCTCTATATTGTGCTCAAGCATTGAGACGCGTTCATTTGCTTCAGTTAATGCTCTATCTTTGGCAATTGCATCCTCTTCCATCATTCGCACATAATCTTGAGATGGTTCAGATGGCTGAGAATCTGGTTTACCTACATTATTTTTGCCGTCACCAAGTTGTTCCCCCTTAGATAAAATCAAAACTTCAGTAGGAGCATCTTCTTTCTTCAACTTGGGTTCTTCAACCGTTGCTGTAATCTTACCCGTTGCTGTCTGCTTTAATTCTTGCCGCTGAGGTGATTGGGTCGTTGAAGTAGTTCCTGCCGTTGCAACTCTTTGTCGGTAATTTTGCCAATCAGCGATTTGAGTTTTAACTTCACGATTTGCTTCTTTGCGCGCGATTGCGGAAACCTCATTCTGATCAGGAATGCGGAGTATGGTGCCAACCTTAAGCAAGTTCATGTTTTTCTCGAAGAAAGCACTTCGATTAGCTCGATACAACGCAACCAACATTTGATTTAGATCGACTCCATCTGGCGTTACTTGTCGGGCAATTCTTGTTAAAGTATCACCTTTAACGACGGGACCGTAAGTATCGCTAGCTGTACTAGATGTTCTAGCTTTTGGGGTGGGTTGTTTTGGTTTCTGCTTGCTTTGATTATTCTGTGCTGATGTTGCGGGTGCCCTAGCAATTTGCGGCGCAGCTTCCGTAACCGGTGAAACAACGGGACTGGCGGGTTCTGCGATATTGGTATCTACAGGATCAAGCAATACCGTATATTCACGTAGTAATCGACCCGAAGACCAATTTAATTCGATAAGAAGATTTAAAAACGGCTCATTAATCGATTGCGGTGAACTAATCTGAATATAGGGTTGGCCATTCGCACGCTTTTCAACTGAAATAACTAACGATGAATGATAAGGTGCAAGTGCAACACCGGCCTGACGAAAGGCTTCGGGTGAAGCAACTCGAGCCACCAGCGATGGGATTTCATCGTTCTTGACCGATACCAACTCGATCTCTGCTCTTAGCGGTTGCCCAAGTGATGAGCCTAAGGTTAACTTGCCTAATCCAGCCGCATTAACTAGAAAAGGAAATGCAATCAATACTACTAACCAACACGCCCTAAGATAGATTTTATTCACTGGGTTTTCCTCACAATTTTTAGAACAGATTGTATGCCAATATCAAACCAATTGGCAAAACAAGTAATAATAATCAAGTATTAGAATGATAAATGATTCTTGACTATTCTATTTGACTTGAATAAAGAGGCAAAATGGCTTCGATTCTAAAAGTAATTAATTTTCTACCAGTATTCTTAACATTCTTCGTAATGGCTCAGCAGCCCCCCAGAGCAATTGATCACCCACAGTGAAAGCTGTTAAATACTCACCCCCCATGCTCAATTTACGGATACGGCCAACATGAACATCTAATTTTCCTGTAACCGCAACTGGGGTAAGCTCCTTTGTTGTTTTCTCTCTTTCATTTGGAATCACGCGGACCCAATCATTTGATTGGGCGATAACATCCTCAATTTCATTTAAAGGAATATCTTGCTTTAATTTTATAGTTAATGCCTGACTATGGCATCGCATAGCGCCAATTCGGACGCAAAGACCATCAACAGGAACCGGCTTGCTTTGATGCCCAAGAATTTTGTTCGTTTCCGCTTGACCCTTCCATTCTTCTCTACTTTGTCCTTGCGCCACTTCACGATCAATCCAAGGAATTAAGCTACCTGCTAATGGAACACCAAAATTTTCAACTGGAAATTTTTTATCCCTAAGTTTTTCCGAAACTTCTCGATCAATGTCCAATATGCTTGAAGCGGAGTTATTTAATAATTCTTCCGCAACATGATGTGCCTCTCCCATTTGCTGTAAAAGCTCGCGCATATTCTGAGCACCCGCACCCGATGCCGCTTGGTAAGTCATGGCGCTCATCCATTCCACCATATTATTTTCAAATAGACCACCAATACCCATTAACATTAAACTCACCGTGCAATTACCACCGATATAGTTTTTTGTGCCTTCATGCAAAGCTTGTTTAATGACTGGCATATTAACAGGATCAAGGATGATTACCGCATCATCCTTCATTCTTAACGTCGACGCTGCATCAATCCAGTAGCCTTTCCAACCAACCTCACGTAATTTCCCAAAGACTTCATTGGTATAATCACCACCTTGGCATGTGATGATGATATCCATCTTCTTGAGTTCAGAAAGATCATGGGCGTCTTTGAGCGGAGGAATTTCTTGACCTATATCCGGACCTTTGCCATTCTTCTGAGAGGTAGAGAAAAAAATAGGCTCTACCAGTGAAAAATCATTTTCTTCGCGCATACGCTGCATGAGAACGGATCCAACCATTCCGCGCCAACCTACAAAACCAACCTGTTTCATTTAATTAAATTAACCTTTGTTAAAATAGTTCTTGTATTAAATATGCACAGCCTGTTTAGATTACAAGTTGTGATTACTAATAAAGTTACGATTAAGCAAGAAAATGATTGTAAATTCAAATAATTTTCATGGCTATAGATTTGCGAGTACTGCATTTCCCATTTCTGCTGTACCAACCTTAATCATTCCTTGTTCAAAGATATCGACAGTACGATAACCTGATGCTAGTACTTTTTTAACTGCATCTTCGATGCGTGACGCTGCCGTATCTTGATTAAAGGTATAACGCAACATCATCGAAACAGATAACAGCGTAGCTAGGGGATTAGCTAAATTTTTACCGGCGATATCTGGAGCAGAGCCATGAATCGGTTCATATAATCCTTTATTGAACTCGTTTAACGAAGCGGAAGGTAACATGCCAATTGAGCCGGTTAGCATAGATGCTTCGTCGGATAGTATGTCCCCAAACATATTGCCTGTTACAATGACATCAAATTGCTTTGGATTTCGAATTAACTGCATCGCAGCGTTATCGACTAGCATATGAGAAAGAGCCACATCCGGGTATTCTTTTGCAACTTCTTCTACGACATTACGCCATAATTGGGTACATTCCAACACATTCATCTTATCAACTGAACACAACTTGCTACTTCTTTTGCGTGCGGCTTGAAATGCTACATGGGCGATGCGGCGTATTTCAGATTCTGTATAGATCATCGTATTAAAACCAACCCGTTGCCCATCGCGTACTTCAATACCACGGGGTGTTCCAAAGTAAATATCGCCAGTTAGTTCGCGAACGATAAGAATATCTAGATTGGCTACAATTTCTGGCTTCAATGTGGAGGCATTGGCCAATTCTGGATAAAGTTGCGCTGGGCGTAGATTTGCAAAGAAATTTAATGCTTTGCGAATTGCTAATAGCCCTTGTTCAGGGCGTTTTTCGCGTGGTAATTGATCGTACTTAGGCCCACCGACTGCCCCCAGTAAGATAGCATCAGCTTCTTCAGCGAGGCGGTGCGTTGCTTCAGGAAAAGGGTCGTTGTATTTATCGACCGCTGAACCGCCAATGAAGCCATGTTCTAATTCAATTTTTAAACCATCACTCGCAAGCGCCATTAGGATTTTTTCAGCTTGCTGCGTAATTTCTGGACCGATCCCATCTCCGGGTAAAACTGCTATTTTCATTGCGTGATTTGAATTGTGTGAATGCGATTAAATAAACAACCAAGGTTGTTCACTTTGTCGTTTTTGCTCGAAAAGCTTAATTTTATCTGTGTGCTGTAATGTCAAGCCGATTTCATCTAATCCATTGATTAAACAATGTTTCCTAAATGAGTCCACATCGAAATGATAACATTCTTTCGTGGGTGTCGTGACAGTCTGTGCTTCTAGGTTAATTGCTAAGCGATAACCTTCTGTC
>SSFW01000134.1 GCA_008015595.1 Nitrosomonas sp.
ACCGAGAGTCAGTTGAAATTGTACTCAAAAAAACACCAGAATCAATTGAGAAATTAATTGATGATTTCTCTAACAAAAAATTAAGAAACTCATTTCTAGAAACAATCTTGCCGAATATTAAACATGGTCGGTACCATCAATATAAAACTGCTCAGCAACGAGATACTTTTTACCAAATATTATCTGCTTTTATAAAATATCACCCTGATATACCTAAACAAGTTCGAAATGTACGTTTTTTTGATATAACTGCAGAAATTAACAATGAAAAGACAATATTTCTAGATACAGAGTGGATTAGTCAGCTGACTCCGGATGCGAAGGTGCATATGGAAACAGTAAATAAAATTTTATTTAAAAAAATTTTTGATGTGTTACACGCAATCCTCTTTGATTGGAAAGATCTAAAATCTCCACTTAACTTGTTGTCGGATGAGACTATTGCGAAAGAAATAATAAGTAACAAGCGTATTAATTCTTTAGACTTTGATATGCAGATGGTTATTTTTGAACAGGAAATTATTCAGAGATACTTAAACACAAACAAGGTTTCATCCAAAGATATGGAAGTATTTAACTTTGCATTAAGTGCTTGCAGTAATGTGAAAGTGAATCCTTTGGATAAAGATTTATGTGATCTTCAAAGGTGGGCAGCCGAGGCTGGTTATACAAGCAAATCCTTTTCAAATAAAGCAGCCAGAATTGCTAATGGAAGAGCTGCAATTTTTAGTTTATATGGTAAAGCAAAGGATGAGTATATATCTTATATGTCTGGCAATAAATCGGCACTTGGGAGTATAGCTCACCTTGAGGACTTGATTTATATAATACCCGAGCATACAAAGGATAATTTTTTTGTAATTGTGGGATCTTTCAATACCAAACGAGGAGCATTAAAACATAGAGAACAACTTCTAAATCAATTCCCATCGGTTCAGTTTGCGGTTTTTCCTCCACATATCCCAGATGCATATTGGACCGTTGCAACTGCTTCATTTGTTTCAGAATCTGAAGCACTTACTCAAGCTTATCTTTCTAGAAAATCTGGTATTGCTTCTGATGCATATGTTCTGAAACGTAGCGCAAGAACGATAAATGGTAAACCATTTTATCCTGACCCAGATACTTTAAAATTACCTACATGGTCAGTGAAACCATGGCAAAGACCCAATATCATTACTGCAGACAAAAAACTGTTACTCGAAATAGCTCAATATAGTGATATAAACCTCGCAGAAGCTTTTCTCAACAAATTAAAAACGAGATTTCCTGATGCACCCCTACTATTATTTGAAAAAAAAGTTGCTAATGAAGGAAATTATTCCATAATAATTGGCGGTTTTACCGATGAAATAGGTATCAATAAAGCAAAAGATACCGCTCGTTTGATGGGAATAGACCTGTCAATGATCCATACCATATCGATTCCCGAAGGACCGTTGCAAGGCTGGGTCTCAAAATCAACCGATTCGGTTTTGAGCAATCTATCGAATGCAGAACGTGTTGTAGAATGTTATACAAGTGGAAAAAATACCATCCAGACAATGATGGACTGTTCTGGTTTTGTAGTTTCTCCGAGAATATTAGTGCAATGTATGCAAGGGTATAATATTTTAAAGAATGATAAGGACAAAAAATTTCCTCCAAGCCAACAAGAATGCTTTCCTTCTACCGAGGAAGAAATTTTAAGATTACATCACAGCATTGATGAATTTCTCTTAAAAGAAAAAGCAGTACTCACAGATATAATAAAAATAAGTGCAAAGGATTTGCCAATACCAACAGAAGCAATCGAAATAAAAAGCTTTGCTGAAAAACTTTTCAATTGCAAAAGCGCTGCAAATGGTTCAGAAGAGAGATTCCAGTCTTGTATCCTGGATGCAGGACTCATAGGCAAAGGAATGCTTAGTGATGAACAATCAAAATGTTTACGAGAAGTTAAATCTGACCAAACTCAATTAGCTGAATGTATTTTGGTCAATTCTCGCCAGAGGGATCTATTAAATAACCTTGAATGTATTAAGAATGCACGAGGTGATTCATTGGCTCAGGCTAAATGCTTTATGTCTGAAGAAGACCGTATTCGCACTACAGCAGCACAACAATGTGCTGAAGCAAGTTCATCCACTGATCGCTTTTTAGAAACATGTGTGGTTGAGAGTCTTCCGCCTACTCAGAGGGCTCTTGCTTCATGTTTAATTAATAAAGGAAAATCACTAGAACAAACATTAATTTGCTCAGCAAACACAGGTGATGAAGCATCTCAGAAAGCATTAAGGGCCGCCGAATGCATTAAAAAGGCCGGGGATTCTGTGAAACAAAAGCAATTGTGTATTGTAAAAGAATTACCAGGTGTTCCAAAAGCACTAGATTGCGTATCTGATACTAGTAAGAGTCAAGAAGAAATGTTGGCTTGCGCCTTTGAGGGTAAACGCGAAGGCCTTGCTATTGCTCAAGCTCTTACTTGTGCTAAGTCGTATGGTGATACAAAGAAAATGCTTATTGAATGCGCAGCTCCAATGCTGCCACCAGAGATGAAGGAGGGTGTTACCTGTGCAGCAGAAACTAATGGTACTCCTGAGGCACTTGCTGGGTGTGCAGCAGTACAATTTTTACCTGAAAATGTTCGCGGAATAGCAAAGTGTGCTACCTCCAGTTCAAGTGCTGCTGGTTTTGCACTTTGTGCTGCAGGCCCTGAAATGAATGAAGATTTACGTATAGCTGCTGATTGTGCAATGTCTTCTGGAGGAGTACCAATAACCTTTGCAGCCTGCACGGGAGGGCGTCTCGCAGTACGTGAAATAATGGGATGTATGAATAGTAAAATTGGAGAGAGAGGATGTTTTGGACCGAGTAATACCTTAGTTCAGGCATTTAACCAAATTGGCAATCTGCACAAGGAAATTGGTGAAGAATTAATCAAAGTTACTGAAGATGTTGTTAAAACGATTGAGAGTGTCGGGAAAACACTTAAAGTCATAGAAAAAGATTTAGCTGAAAATCTAGAAAAAGGAAGAAAGGAAATATGTAAAAAAATAGGCTGTAATAATTTTCCAAAGCTGCCGCCTCTATCTTTGCCGCCTATAGAACTTCCAAAGTTTTCTTTTTTAACGACGAATGATGAGTTTTCGAATAATGCGTTTTCGCAAGAACAATTATCTTGCAAAGCTATACCTGAGATCGCATCAGAAGCTCCATTCTTTAATAAAGTTATTTCTGGATTTTCAATCGATAATACTACGATTCCATGCGCAATAGACAAAACTCAGAGCAAATGGGTATGTGATATAGTTCTATCAAGAAAATGCGATGGTAAAGATATGAATTCTGGAGGAAGTGCTATGAAAGATGGGGAAATAATGAAGCTTTATGGCAACATGCTCAATGTGGTGTCCAGTTGTTTATCAGAATGGGTAAGCCGGCCACTCGAAACTCAATATGTAACTTTTGAGGGTGATTACCAGTTAACAAAAGGTTTTGAATTCTGGAAACCAAATACCAAAAGCTCTATAGTAAGTGCTCTTGCAATTGGTAAGATCAATATTCATGAGAAGCAAACTTGCAGTGAATCAAGTGTCAAGTTAGAAATACGTTAATTAATAACTGATAAGCCCCCGACTCAGACGGAGGCTCCCAAGGACTTGACCGTTACGCATAAAGGTTCCAGGTCTTGAATTAATGTATAGAAGCATAATCACTCTGTTTTTTCATCAAGCCGTTTTATCCATCTTAACCCGATACATGCAAATGCTTGTCCAATCTACGATACTGAATTGCTTCCGCAATATGTTGATGATTAATTTTTTCGGTATTCCCCAAATCCGCGATGGTGCGTGCCAATTTCAAAATGCGATGATAGGCTCTTGCAGATAGGCTTAATCGATTAATCGCTTGCTTCAATAAATTCTCGCTGGCTGTATCCAGCACACAGAGTCGATCAATTTCCTTTACACTCAAGCGACTATTGGTTTTTCCCTGGCGGTCATATTGCAATTGGTGTGCTTTCTCAACACGTTCTCGGATAATGTTACTTTTCTCACCGATTGACTGCGATTGCATCAGATCATTCTGTGGCAACGAAGGAACCTCGATTTGCATGTCGATACGATCGAGCAGCGGGCCAGAAATTTTACCCCGATAGCGTGCAACTTGATCGGGTGTACAGTGGCATTTTCCAGAAGGATGACCTAAATAGCCGCAGGGGCAAGGGTTCATGGCGGCAATTAATAGAAAACGCGCTGGGAAATTAGTTTGCCGCACTGCGCGTGAGATGGTGATATGGCCTGATTCTAGGGGCTCCCGTAGTACTTCTAGGACTTTTCGATCAAATTCGGGTAATTCATCGAGAAAGAGTACGCCATTCAGCGCCAGTGAAATTTCACCGGGGCGCGGTATGCTACCGCCTCCAACCATGGCGGTTGCTGAGGCAGTATGGTGAGGTGACCGAAAAGGACGATGTTTCCAGTGCGCTATTTCAAACTGACCTTGAGCAAGCGATTGAATCGCGGCTGTTTCTAATGCTTCTTGCTGATTCATGGTTGGCAAGATGGTTATCAGTCGTTCCGCTAGCATCGATTTGCCAGTTCCAGGGGGTCCGACCATCAAGAGGCTGTGATTCCCTGCGGCTGCAATTTCCAACGCGCGTTTGGCTTGGACCTGGCCTTTGACATCTTGCAGGTCGATTGTGAGCGGTGAATTCACTGAATGCGTATCAGGGGATACCGGACTGGAATAACGTGGCAATGGGGTTTCATTACAAAGATGCGCGCAAATTTCTAGGAGCGATGTAGCAGGGTAGATGACAGAATCACTGACTAACGCTGCTTCTGCAGCATTTTGTTTCGGTAATACAAAACTGCGACCTGAACGTGATGCACTATAAGTCATGGCGAGCGCACCTTTGATCGGGCGCAATTCACCACTTAACGAAAGTTCACCGACCCATTCAAATTGATCGAGTTGATCGTGAGGAATTTGTGCAGTTGCTGCCAGAATTCCTAATGCAATGGGTAAATCAAAGCGGCCACTTTCTTTGGGTAGATCAGCGGGAGCTAGATTGACAGTAATGCGTTGTGCAGGAAATTTGAAATGGCTATTTTGTAAGGCTGCCCGGACCCGGTCTTTGCTTTCTTTGACTTCTGTTTCAGGTAAACCAACGATGGTAAAACTCGGTAAACCATTGGATAGGTGTGTTTCTACCGTGACGAGTGGCGCATCCATTCCAGAAAGGGCGCGACTATATAAGATAGCCAGAGACATGTTATACCGCGCTCAATACTGAAATACTTAGTTTATGCTGGGAATGACTTATTAGTGAGGAGATTTATTCCAAATATCGGCTGCTTAACCATCATAATTACTATCGGAAGTTGCCGTTCCAGTTTCTGAAGGCGAAGGTTTTAATTGACCTTCTAATGCTGCTACTTTGGTTTCTAACTCAGTCAACTTAGCACGGGTTCTTTTAAGTACCTCTTGCTGCACATCAAATTCTTCACGCGTGACGAGATCAAGCTTAGAGATCATACTCGTGAGGATCGTGCGTAAGTTTTTTTCAATATCCTTTGCCGGACCATGCGCGATAACTTCATTAATTTTCGTGCCGATTTCATCCAGAATGTTTTTATTTAGCATGATATCTCCATTAAGCGTCTTTCAAATGCATCAGTGTTTGTCCAGATACGAAGCATACCTCATGCGAGGTTTCCAATCCAAACATTTCTCATCACTATCTAAGTGCGATTGGAAGCCTCAATGACTAGAGAAATCTGGGGCAAAAACCCCAGTTTCGGTAATTGTAAGGAAAAAAGTGTCGGAAAAGCGACAAACAAAGCAAAATTTTGTTTAAAAACCCCATAAACATATTGCTTTTTTGCGAAATATCGGGCGAAAATACCAACATCATTTTACCAACCACAAATAGGAGCTTCCCAATGAACAAAACGGAATTGATTGATGCAATTGCAGCTCGTGCACAAACAACCAAAACACAAACTGCAACGATTCTGAATGGGTTTATGGAAACTGTACAAAAAACCCTAGCAAAAGGTGATACGATTCAGCTAGTCGGCTTTGGTACCTTTCTAGTTGCGCAACGTGCGAGTCGTGAAGGCCGTAATCCTGCAACAGGCAAAACCATGACAATTCCAGCTAAGAAAGTAGTGAAATTTAGACCAGGGAAAGCCCTTGCTGACGCAGCGGCAGCAACTAAAGCGCCTCGTAAAGCTCAACCTGCTGCTAAACCTAAAGCTGCTGCTGCCAAACGTAAATAATCCCCCTCTTCAAAATAATGATCTTGAGATTGCGTATTTGTGATCTTGAGAGCTTGGGTAAAGGCCTACTTGCAAGCTGTATCAGCATTGACGGATATCGCTTAATACTATCAAACTCGTAGGCCTTATTTTTCTACTTATTTCCAATCTTGTTGAACCCATCCTAAGTAGGATATAGTCACGCCTGTTGGTAAGCAATTTTTTGCTGAGTACGTCTTCTTCATAATACTTTCACACAAGCTTTAGCTTTTCTTCATGCTTTGCGGGCATTATTCCATTGAATGGATAATTTATTTGCTAAGCACGATGTGATTTGCTACTTTGATTTTAAATTCAATTCTTATTTTGTCAGAGAGCATAATCATGGATCAAAATACCTTCAACTTAGATAAGAATCAGCTAGTACAGCATGCATTCGATCAAATGGAAAAGCATGTTAAGGGTGCAGATTATACGCCACGGCAGAAACTTGCCTTAACCTGCCGCATCTTATTTGATAATGGCCATGATTCTGGGTTGGCTGGTCAAATTACGGCACGATCCGATCAATCAGGCGCATTTCTAACACAAAGATTAGGTTTAGGTTTTGATGAAATCAGTACAGCCAATCTTTTACTGGTCGATGAGCATTTGCAAATAATAAGCGGTGAGGGGATGCCTAATCCGGCTAATCGCTTTCATGCTTGGGTTTATCGAGCTCGCCCTGACGTAAATTGTATTATTCATACGCATGCGATCCATACAGCTGCGCTAAGTATGCTAGAAGTACCATTGCAAATCTCTCATATGGACAACTGTGTGTTATACGATGATGTAGCATTTTTGCCGAAGTGGCCGGGTGTTCCAGTCGGTAATGACGAAGGTGAATTGATCGCAGCAGCGTTAGGGAATAAAAGAGCGTTGCTACTCGCGCATCATGGGTTGTTAGTCGCGTGTAGTAGTATCGAAGAGGCTTGTTTATTGGCACTTGCCTTTGAGCGGGCCGCACGGATGCAATTACTGGCTACATCAGTCGGTAACATTCAACCCATCGATCCTGTGTTAGGAAGAGAAGCTCATGACTGGATTTTACGTGCACAGCGCAACGCTGCTGCATTTGCTTATTATGCGCGACGAAGTCTGAGATTGCCCCATAACCAGGATTGCTTGGCAGAGTAATCTTGTTTCATTTCACCTCCCTTACACAGCGATTTGCCGTATGGTTTGCGGTTGTCGCGTTACTTCCAATCTTGCTGATTGGGTATAGCCTGTTGCAAACGTTTGAGGCTGAAATCAAGAAGGCTGTCATTCAACAAGTTTCTTCAATCGCAGATAAAAAAATCGAACAAATCGATGCCTATTTCAATGAACGTATGCTTGACGCAAGTGTGATCCAGGCCGCCGATACGACGCATCAAGCGATCAAAGAATACACGGCTGCTTTCAAGCAATTCGGGGTAAATTCTGAGGCATACCGAGATCTAGACGCGATCTATCGCAATCACTTTGAGCGTTTTGTAAAGCATGCAGACTACTACGATGTTTTCCTGATTTCTACCGATGGGTGGATTGTCTTTACCTATAGTCGCGAATCTGCTTTTGCGACGAGTCTACTGACAGGACCCTATCGTGATACCGGACTGGGCGCCGTTGCTAGACGCGCTTTACGCGAACAAAAAGGGAGTATTTCTGATTTTGAGTATTATGAGCCTTCCAAAGGCGCCATTGCCGCATTTATTGCGGAACCGATCATTATCGAAGGTGAATTTAGTGGTGTTTTTGCCCTTCAGATCTACAGTGATCCTGTATTTAAGGTTTTAACCAATAATGTAGGCTTGGGTCAAAGTGGTGAGACGATTTTGACAAGGTTAGAGAGTGAAAATACAGCCTTGGTCATGGCACCATTGAAGAAAGAGCCCGATGCTGCCTTAAAACATAAAATTTTATTGGATGATTCGAGATTCTCAACCGGTATTCGACGCAGCTTGGCTGGGCAAGATGGGGGTGGATTGACTATTGATTATCTGGGTAAAGAAGTCGTTGCTGCCTGGCGGTATCTCCCACTCATGAAATGGGGAATGGTCGTTCACATCGATGTCAGCGAAGCATTTGCTTCGGTTTATCGTGTGCGTGCCGTCGGTCTTGTGATTCTGTTTCTGACTTTTATCGTGGCGACATCTGGGGCGCTATTATTTAATCGCCGCGTCGTGACGCCGCTCAAGAATCTGAATGAGGGCGCCCAAGCCATTGCATCGGGTAATTTGAACCAGCGCGTACCCAATGAAGGCTGGGACGAGATGGAAAAACTTGCAAACGCATTTAACACCATGACGGAACGTTTGAATACCAGCTATCGGGGGTTAGAAAAGCGAGTAGCGGAACGGACTGCTGAACTTGAAACTGCAAATGCTGAATTGGCGATTAAAGAAGAAGAAACGCGTTCAGTGGTCGAACATATGGTGGATTGCGTCGTTACAACCGATGAAAAGGGAGTGATGCTTTCAGTTAATCCCGTGATGGAAAAACTGTTTGGCTATACTCCTGATGAGGCGATTGGGCAAAATGTAGCGATTCTTGTACCGGAACCAGACCGTAGTCAGCATGAATTCTATATGGAGCGCTACTGTAATACGGGACATGGGCAAACCTATGTGGGGCGACCTTATTTGCCGGGAACACATGGTATCGGTTTGGGGCGAGAAGTGGAAGGTGTTCATAAAAATGGCCAATTGATCCCGGTCTATCTTGCAGTCAGTGAGTATTTTGTAGGGGAGAAGCGTCATTTTACTGGAGTAATGCGGGATATTCGTGAGCATGTAAAGATCATGAAAGATCTTGAGCATGCACGACTCGAGGCGGAGCAGGCAAATCAAGCCAAATCAGCCTTTCTGGCGACCATGAGTCATGAGATCCGGACGCCTATGAATGGTGTTATTGGTATGATCGAAGTGTTGCAGCAATCCAGTCTCAGTAGTTATCAAATGGAGATGACGAATTTAATTCGTGAATCTGCTTTTGCTTTGTTGGAAATCATTGAGGACATTCTTGATTTCTCAAAAATTGAAGCAGGTAAGCTTGAAATTGAATTTGCACCGATTCCCCTGGCTACTGTGATTGAGAAAGCTTGCAGCATGCTCGAGCATCTGGCTGCCAATAAAGGGATTGAATTAACCTTATTCATTGATCCTGCCATTCCCGATGAAGTGCTCGGAGATGCGTTGCGCTTGCGTCAGATCGTCGTCAATCTCATTAATAATGCTATTAAATTCTCAAGTGGCCAGGGACGACCCGGTAAAGTTTCTACCCAAGTGTTATTGATCGAAGCAGATCATGATCAAGTAATGATTTCGATTCAGGTTACGGACAATGGGATTGGTATGAATGAAGAAACCAGGGAACGATTATTCATCCCTTTTACTCAGGGCGATACTTCGACCACACGACGTTTCGGTGGGACTGGCCTGGGCCTCACGATAACGCATCATCTCGTGAAATTAATGGGAGGAGAAGTTACAGTCCAGAGTAAAGAGGGCGAGGGGTCTACGTTTATTGTTCATATTCCTTTTAAACCGCTGCCTTCAGAAACGACTACGCACCAGAAGCAGATCGATCTTGCAGGTCTTTCCTGTATCGTGTATGGGCCTGATGAAGGATTGAGCAATGATCTCGTCGCCTATTTGAAATATGCAGGTGCAAATGTTGAGCGGGTTACTGATCTATCTGCAGCACGGAAACGAATCAAAACATTACCGGCTGGACAATGGTTACTGGTCATCGACGCGGGTCATGATGAGTCATCGGTTGATGAGTTACGGCTTGCATTTCGTACCCGTTTGAATTTAGATTCACCTGATAAGCCGCATTTGGTAGTCGTTAAACGCGGGCGGCGCCATCGGGGGCGGATTGAGAAGGGTGAACAAGTAACGCTTGACGGTAATATTTTATATCGTTTTTCTTTTTTGCATGCTGTTGCGGTTGCCGCAGGGCGAGCAAAACTTGAGGAAGATAATTTACCCTTAGAAGGGTCATCGACCCGAATTATTCCTCCTTCTCGTGAAGAGGCATTGCAGCAGGGTAGATTGATATTGGTTGCAGAAGATAATGAAATTAACCAAAAAGTAATTCGGCAACAACTTGCGCTACTTGGGCATGTTGCTGATGTAGTGCAAGATGGTCGTGATGCATTGCGGCATTGGGAAAGCGGTGATTATGCTATGATACTAACGGACCTGCATATGCCGGAAATGGATGGTTATCAGTTGACACAAGCGATTCGTGCTGCAAAAAAGGGAGCGATTCAGATTCCAATCGTTGCATTGACCGCGAATGCGCTTAAGGGAGAGGCTGACCGGTGCCGAGCAATCGGTATGGATGATTATTTGAGTAAACCGGTACAGTTAGAGCAGCTTAAGCAAACACTACAAAAGTGGATGCCTAAGCACAGTGACGATTCCAAAGTGCCTGAGCAAGCTAAGCAGCAGGTGATTAACCAGCAAGCAACGCCTGTTGATATTCGGATATTGCAAGCATTAGTTGGTGATGATCCAGCGATTACTCAGGAATTTTTAGGTGATTTTAAGACAAACGCACAGGTAATTAGTGATCAACTTCATATGGCGCATCAACAACATCAATTGGATCAGGTAAAGGCCGCTGCACACAAGCTAAAATCCTCGTCGCGATCAGTAGGAGCCCAAGTACTGGGTGAGTGGTGCGAAAAGATTGAACAGGCTGCTAGGAATCATGATGAGCAAAGCCTCACCAGCTTATTGCCGCAGTTTGATGCTGAACTGCAAGCGGTTAAACACTATCTTGAAACAATCAGCGCATAATCCTTTGAAAGGAGTTAGTCGATGAAAATTCATGAATACCAGGCCAAAGAAATTCTACGTCAATTTGGGGTAACTACGCCTAATGGTATTGCCTGTTTCAGCGTGAATGAAGTTATCTCTGCTGCGCAGTCATTGGGCGGAAATCGATGGGTGGTGAAAGCACAAATCTATGCCGGTGGACGGGGAAAAGGGGGCGGGGTTAAGTTAGCTCGTTCACTCGATGAAGTTAGGCAGTTTGCAGAAGGCATGCTCAATAAGCCACTGATAACTCATCAGACTGGCCCACAAGGGCAAATCGTGCATCGATTGTATATCGAACAGGGTGTAGATATTCAGCATGAGTATTATTTGGGTATGGTGATCGATCGTGCCCGTCAACGCGTTTGCTTGATGGCGAGTGCTGAAGGTGGGATGGATATCGAGGAGGTCGCAGCCAAAACACCTGAAAAAATCCATAAGATTTTGATTGATCCTGTGGCTGGATTGAAGGATGAGGATATCACCCATATTGCAGGGAAAATTAGTTTGCCGAGTACCAGCCTTGATGCAACCAGAGTGCTGCTAAAAGGGCTTTATCAGGCGTTTGATCAAACCGATGCTTCGTTATTGGAAATCAACCCATTAATTCTGACGACTTCAGGCCAGGTAATAGCGCTCGATGCAAAAATGAATTTTGATGATAACGCATTATTTCGTCACCCTGAGATTGTAGCGTTGCGCGATACGGATGAAGAAGATCCTGCCGAAATGGAAGCGGCCAAGCATGACCTCTCCTATATCGCTTTGGACGGAAACATTGGTTGCTTAGTAAACGGTGCTGGTTTAGCGATGGCGACCATGGATATCATCAAATTATATGGAGGGCATCCAGCCAATTTCTTGGATGTTGGTGGCGGTGCAACGGCTGAGAAAGTCACGGAAGCGTTCAAGATCATGCTGCGTAATCCCAAGTTGCAAGCGATATTAGTCAATATCTTTGGCGGAATCATGAAATGTGATGTGATCGCCCAAGGGGTTACTACCGCAGCCCGCGAAGTCAAATTAACGGTACCGTTGGTGGTTCGGCTTGAAGGTACGAATGTTGATCTTGGTAAGAAAATTCTCGCCGAATCGGGCTTACCGATCATTTCTGCCAGTAATATGGCCGATGCAGCCGAGAAAGTGGTTAACGCAATACAGAAAGGAGCCTAGCCATGTCGATACTGATCAATCGTGACAGTCGAGTGATTACACAAGGCATTACCGGAAAAACCGGGCAGTTTCATACGCAGCTATGCCGTGAATATGCTAATGGACGTCAATGCTTTGTCGCTGGGGTAAATCCTAAAAAGCCAGGCGAGCAGTTTGAAGGTATTCCTATTTTCGCTACGGTTAAAGAAGCAAAACAAGCAACTGGCGCTACGGTATCGGTGATTTATGTGCCACCTCCTTTTGCGGCTGCAGCCATTGATGAAGCCGTTGAGGCTGATTTAGATTTGGTGATCTGTATTACTGAAGGTATTCCGGTGCGTGATATGCTGAGAACCCGCTATAAAATGCAAGGGAAGAAAACCTTGCTCATCGGCCCGAATTGCCCAGGGATTATTACGCCGGATGAAATCAAGATTGGTATCATGCCGGGCTATATTCATAAAAAGGGGCGAATCGGTGTTGTTTCCCGTTCGGGGACGCTAACGTATGAAGCAGTGGCCCAACTCATGGCTTTGGGTCTGGGTCAATCGACCTGTATTGGTATTGGGGGAGATCCCATCAATGGATTGAAGCATCTCGATGTATTGAAACTATTTAACGACGATGATGAAACGGATGCCGTGTTAATGGTTGGTGAAATCGGTGGTACTGATGAAGAGGATTGTGCACGCTGGGTCAAAGATCATATGAAGAAACCGGTGGTTGGTTTCATTGCCGGTGTGACAGCACCGCCCGGTAAACGGATGGGGCATGCAGGTGCAATTATTGCAGGTGGTAAAGGCACAGCCCAAGAAAAGATCGAAGTGATGGAAGCCTGTGGTATTCGTGTTACCCGTAATCCTGCGGAGATGGGTAAATTGCTTAAATCTGTTTTATAGAGGAACCCGCAGATGCAGTCTGTGCAAGTGTTTTGGAGTAGAAAGCCTTACTTTCTATCAAGCATTCTACTGATAATCTTTTTGGCGAGCTGTGCAACTACGAATCAGTTACCTTTGCCACCGTCTAAGCCGGGCACCAAACCTTCATCACCCGTTACCCAACCTAAACAGGCACCTCGCCCGGCAGGGCCATTGCCGCCAAGCACGCGACCGACTTATAACTTGAGTGGCTTCCCCCCAGCAACTAAGGAAGGCTACATCGATGGTTGTGAAACAGCAAAAAAAACACGCTGGGGATACAAAGATGACGTGCGTTATAGCAATGATCTTCAATACCGGATGGGGTGGGATGATGGCCATACCATTTGTGGCAATCAACCAACGAAATAGTAGACCGGGTATTGCAATCGTGATGACTATGCTAAGCGATAAGCGTATCAACGTGCGGCACTCCATCAAATTGAACCTGCAAGCTTTCTTCCTCATTGGGATACTAAGCTTGTTGTCGTTATCGCTGTCAGCTTCAGAATTGCCAGAATCAGTGCGGCATGCGTTGAAAACTGCTGGGATCCCGGAAACAGCGGTTGGGGTTTATGTAAAAGAAGTAACTGCAAAGCAGCCAATGCTCACAATGAATCCGACGCAAGCATTGAATCCGGCGTCTGTGATGAAATTGGTAACGACCTATGCTGGCCTTGAGTTGCTTGGCCCAGCTTTTAATTGGAAAACCGAGTTTTATGCACTGGGTCCGATTGAAGGCGGTGTTCTGAAAGGGGATCTCGCGATCAAGGGTTATGGAGATCCACAGCTTAATTTGGAAAATTTCTGGTTGTTGGTGCGTAAATTGCGCCAAACAGGTTTAAAGGAAATAACCGGAAACCTAATCCTCGACAATAGCTATTACCAGTTCTCGATGGGCGATCCCGGTGCATTTGATGGCAGCCCGTTAAAAACTTATAACGTATTTCTGAAGCACTATTGGTCAATTATCGTACTACTGCTTTTCATATTACGCCTGACTCCGATCGCAATAGCGTACGCATTGTGACTGACCCCATCTCGGAATTACTCGATTTACAGAATAATTTGAAACTGACGCGTGGCCATTGCGGGGATTGGCGTAACCAAATGCGCGTCGATATTCGTAAACCAGAGGGAAATGGGGGGCGTGTTACCGCTACGCTGAGCGGTAATTATTCAATTCAGTGTGGCGCGAATATTTATTATATGAGTTTGCATGATAGTGCGGCGTATATCCACGATTTTTTCAAGAAACTGTGGATCCAGCAGGGAGGGGTTTTTAAAGGTTCGGTGCAGCAAGGGATCGTACCTAAAAACATATCACCACTCACGGTCTATCAATCACCCCCATTGGCTGAAATTATTCGTGGTATCAATAAATTCAGCAATAATGTTGCAGCAAGACAACTTTATTTAGCGCTCGGACAATCACTTGGGCAATCCGGTAATACCGAATTCGTATCACTGGATCAATCAAACATTGCGCTCAGACAATGGCTTTTTTCCAAGCGCCTTAGTTTTCCTGAATTGGTAGTGGAAAATGGTTCTGGGTTGTCACGCCGAGAACGTATTAGTGCCTACCATATGGGAGAACTATTGGTGGCAGCATTTCATAGTCCGGTAATGCCTGAGTTTATGGCATCACTCGCGATATCATCCGTGGATGGGACGATGAGGAGCCGATTACGAGGTTCATTGGTAGCAGGCAAAGCACATATGAAAACCGGTACCTTGAATGATGTATCAGCGGTTGCGGGGTATGTACTCGATCATAAAGATCGTCGATCCGTTGTAGTATTCCTTGTCAATCATCCCAATGCCAGTAACGCACGATCCGCGATGGATGCGCTAATCCGATGGGTATATGAAAAACCTTAATCGCTAAGGAATCGTATATCGAAACCTATTATTAGTGGAGTAACTGCATGCGAATTATTTCCTTTCATAACGTAATCTACGGTTTGTTGGTGGGGAGTGTACTGGTTATTGCTAACCCCGTATCGGCTACAAAAATGGCGGGCACCTTTGTGAGCCAACAAACCTGTCCTGCCTATGTTTCTAAAAAGAAACTGACCAATCCTGATGAAAGCCAGTTAACCGTAGCTGGTAAATATACGATTATCGAAGCTAATCAAAAAAATGATCCAAGTTGGTACCGGGTAATCGTACCAAATGCTCGTCCTAAAGAACGTTGGATCAAAGCAGAATGTGGCATTGTTAATCAGGAAGGAAATGGAACGGGTGGAGGAAGTGCTCCAAATCAATGTAGCACGGCAGGGCATGCAGATAGCTACGTGCTCGCATTATCTTGGCAGCCAGCATTTTGTGAAATCAAATCGAACAAACCCGAATGTAGTATTACCGATCCTAATGTATATCAAGCCCGCCACTTTACCCTGCATGGTCTTTGGCCGAATCAACGGCAATGCGGCATTGATTATGGCTTTTGTGGAAACGTAAAGCAAAAGCAAGAAGATTTCTGCGATTATCCAGCAATTGACCTTGATGCTGAGACCCGTAACAACTTGGCCGAAGTCATGCCAAGTGTATCGGCCGGTTCATGCTTGGAACGCCATGAGTGGCATAAGCATGGGACTTGTCAGGCTAACTGGTCTGTGCAGCAATACTATGGGCTTTCTGCTGACCTGGTCCGTCAGTTTAACGATTCAGGCATGGCTTATTTCATGAACCGGCGAATCGGTAAAGTGGTGCGTACCGAAGATTTCATGAATCGGCTAGCGGCTGTACTCGGTGAAGCTACCCGTAACCGTATCAAACTCATTTGTAAGCAGGATATGTTGGTAGAAGTGCAGTTAATGCTCGCTGCTAGTTTAACTGCCAATCAGGATTTAGAGATATTGATTGCGGCAGCACCGGCACAAACAGGCACGGAATGTGGCGCTAGTTTCCGGGTCGATGCGATTGGGCAGAATTGATAAGAAGAGATAATCAGTTCACAGTATTGTTAATGCAAATTTCAACGATCAGCTATCAGGATCAAGTTGAAGCAACAAATCTGTTATAAACAGATGCGACTGATGTATTGACTCACTACTGATTAGTTTTTATTACCAATTCGGCCAGAAAATAATCCTTAATCAGATAAATGACTGATTTAATAGCAAATCTTCGATCTAACTCTACCTTGAGAGTATCTCTTAAATATCGAACAGGATTGGCGCTACATCATCTGTTAGCAGCAGGTAGAAGTGCAGCGCGAGTAAAAACAATTGAGGATGCGAATCGAGATCAACCTTATGGACCATTCTGGGATGAAATTCTACAGAATTCGATAGTTGTTGCTACTCTCACAGTAGCTTCATTGGAGGCATACGCAAATGAGTTATGGTTTGATAACACCTTTCTAAAAAATAAATTAAGTAACGAAGCATGCCAAAAGATCTCCGAGTTAGTAGAAAAGAATGACATTCTCGGGAAGTTCGATCTGGTGTTGGCGATTAGTACCGGAAAAAAATTAAATTATGGTATAGAACCTGTTCAAAGTGTGAATGTACTCAATGCGCTTCGCAATGCTTTAGTTCATTTTCGGCCTGAGTGGTCAGATGAACAGGATAAGCACAAGAAAGTTGCGGATAAACTCGCTGGTAAGTTTAAAGTCTCACCGTTTTTGGAGAAGAACGAGCCCATTTTTCCAAGAGCATGGGCATCAAAAGACTTTTCTAGATGGGCACTAAAAGTTACCGTAGACTTTCTTGATCACTTTTGTGCTGAAGCGAAAATGAAAAATCCATTTGAAAGTTTCTTGAGTCAGCTTGAGCAATTATCTGAGGGTGTGTTTTCAATTAAACCATCAAATAACTGAATCTATTTATACAATACAGGGCCAAGTCTTGCGTTATTATATAATCATAACTATCTACCCTTAACAATTTGATCATGCGATTACCAGGTTGACTGGATATTTTTAGAAAACCAGCAAGAACTATCTCGGTTTGTTACACAAGAAAATCCGGGCTTATAGAAAACCTAGAAGGATTAAAGACTAAATTGATGGAATTGATAAGAGAAGAATTTCAGATTTCTTACCACTTTGCGCTTTATAAAATTTCTTTTTAGCTGTAAACCCTAAGAAGAGGCTGAGATTCTTATCTGAATGTATCTTCATGATTTATGTGGCTCCCCGACCAGGGCTCGAACCTGGGACCTGCGGATTAACAGTCCGTCGCTCTACCGACTGAGCTATCAGGGAATGGAAGCGATGCTTATAGTAACGCTTTGATATTCATTGGTCAACTTCGTTGTGCGCTGTTCTTATCAGGAAACAGACTTTATCTAAATGTAAAATACATATTTTTTCGTGAATTGAATGAGTTATATTCAAATCAAAGAAAAAAGAGGAGTGATCAAATTATTTTGGGAAGGATATGTCGCTTCGGGATATGATCACCTAGTTATTAGCTTGTCTGCTGAAGCAAAGGCTAAATTTTGAAGAGACTGCATGAGAAACAATAAAACTAAAAAAGTATTCCTTAAAGCAGGAAAAGAGAAATCATTATTACGTCGCCACCTTTGGGTTTTTTCGGGTGCAGTTAACCGTACGGAAAATTCACCAACATTGGGTGATACCGTGCATATTTTTTCTGCACAAGGGGAATTTCTAGCGCAGGCTGCTTATCATCCGCAGGCACAAATTGCCGCTCGGGTTTGGTCTTGGGAGCAAGAATTATCAATCGATGCTGATTTTATTCATCAAAGAATTGCTCAAGCCGTTGCTTTCCGCCGTCAAATGGGTTTTGCTAAACTAAGTACAGGGATGCGCATCATTCATGGTGAATCTGATGGGTTGCCTGGGCTTGTGGTTGATCAGTATGATCGGGTGGTAGTTATGCAAATCAGCAGCGTTGGTATCGAACGCTGGCGGGAGGCCTGTATTAAAAGCTTGCGGGACGAACTTGATCCTATTTGTATTTATGAGCGTTCAGATACTGAAGTGCGGGTACTTGAGTCGTTGCCTGAACGATGTGGTGTTGTATTCGGTGATTTACCAGCTAACATAACCATTAAAGAGCATGGTTTGTCTTTTCAGATTGATGTCAGTAGTGGGCAAAAAACGGGGTTTTATTTAGATCAGCGCGATAACCGTGCCTTAGTTGGTGCACTAGCGGCAGATAAAGATGTGCTCAATTGCTTCTGTTACAGCGGGGGATTCACAGTTTATGCAAAGCAAGCGGGTGCACGCTCAGTGCTTTCGATCGATGCCTCGCAGTCGGCGCTGATGCTCGCGATGCAAAATGTTGCGCTCAATGGATTTGCGACCGATGAGAGTGAATGGGTTTGTGCAGATGTTTTTCAAGCGTTACGAAAATTAAGAGATCAAAAGCGTAGCTTTGACTTAATTATTTTAGACCCCCCAAAATTTGCTCCTACAGCAAGTTTTGCCGAAAAAGCAGCGCGTGGGTATAAAGATATTAACTTGTTGGGGTTCAAATTGCTTAGACCAGGTGGAATCTTAGCAAGTTATTCATGCTCCAGTGGCATCAGTAGTGATTTATTTCAAAAAATCATCGCAGGAGCAGCCCTAGATGCAGGAGTTGAAGCGCATATCATTGCTTACCAGAATGCAGCAGCTGATCATCCGGTATTGCTTAGTTTTCCTGAGGGGGCTTATCTCAAAGGCTTAATTTTAAAAAAGAGACTATAAATACGTTTTGATCGTAGCGTAGGAGGGTAGAAGTCCGCTTCGATTTTCTGATAGAATTATACGTTCTGATATTAAAAAGTGCCTTGCAAGGAATTTCATCATGACTTATGTAGTAACTGAAAGTTGTATTAAATGTAAATATACGGATTGCGTGGATGTATGCCCGGTTGACTGTTTTCGTGAAGGACCTAATTTTTTAGTAATCGATCCAGATGAGTGTATTGATTGCACGCTTTGTGTCGCGGAATGTCCTGTTGAAGCGATTTATGCTGAAGATGATGTGCCCGATAATCAGCGCGATTTCATTGCGTTAAATGGCGAATTATCTAAGTTGTGGAAACCGATCATCGAGAAAAAAGATGCGCTAGCTGATGCGGATGATTGGGCAAAAGTGACCGATAAAGCCGATCATTTAGAGCGTTAAGATTATTTTTAAATTAATTTTACGTAAAGAATTGTCAATTACTGGTAGGTAACCAGTTTCTATTATGAATCAATTACTACCGATGTTTTAAGATTGTAGTAATTGATTCATGCAATATAGCGTTTCTTTTTAGAATTTACCGCCGGTACCCACTAATAAGGCTGAAGTGATTTTATAGCTAAATTCATTGGAATTGAGGCTATCAATGGTTTCACCATCAATCAAAGCATGTGGATAAACAAAAAATGGCAGTTTAGTGGTAAGTTTTCCGTGACTTAGATTTACATCTTCTCCATCATTCAGTGCGATCCAATTCATTTCCCAGGAACCAAATAATCTATCTTTAAGTGCTGCGATTTTTTCGGGTTGCTCAGCAAGGTTTTCTAATGCGATGACTTCACATACTTCTGCAGGATCGACTGGAATCCATCCAAGCTCTGCGAGAAAGAATTCGGCACGGCAGTGCTGGGCAGTTGTAATATCGCCTAATTTTCCTAAATCATGATGAATGGCAGACTCATCAATCCGTAAGCCAAATTGCTGACGCGTTGGAATACCCGCTGCTCGCGCTAGCGCTACAAACAACGCGCTGATATCAGCACTCTTACCAAGCATAGGGTCGTTTGTAGTGATTTGTTTGATATCGCCTTTTCCTACCCCGCGGATATTTTTATCAAATTGTGAGTGATCAATGACCCAATCGTAAATTGCTCTCGCTTTATTGAGTGGCGAGCGAATTTCTTCTTTCTTGGTGATCGAGTCGGCTAGTTTACGAATGGCTCCATCGATTGCGATGTGTTGGGTAGGTTGGAGGAAACGCTTGATATTCTCTGGGTAGCTACTTTTTGCAGACGGTGTATAGAATCGCAAATCAACTTTGCGATCGGCTGTTTTTACAATACTACTAACTGTCACGGTACGTTCGCTAAAACCTTGCCATTCAGCATGGAATACATGGGTATCAGTTTTGGGTAGTGTAAAAAATTTCCCAGCTTTAGTTGTACCATTCCAAACGCTTCCTTGTATTAATTGATGCGGGGTATCAACGCTGTCGGGGAGCGGTAACCAGAGATGGGCTTGCTTTCCTTGTGGCGGTAAGGTTATTTGATAGGTTAACCGATATCCACGCCATTTGTTTGGAACTAACGATTGCGCAAAAATGGTTGTACTCATGGGGAGTAGCGTAGCCCCCATACCCACCATTTTAATAAATTCTCTGCGCTTCATACCTATCTCCTCTGTGTTAAGTTTAGTATAGAATTTTCAAATTTGAATTCTACTATTTTACCAGGGCGAGATCCTTCAATTCATGTCTACTCACTTCTCAAATTCGCTAGCAACGATCGAATTAACAACAGGCCCAAATCCGACCCACTCAATCATCTGGATGCATGGGCTTGGTGCTGATGGCAACGATTTCGTGCCCATTATTGAAGAGCTTGATCTTCCTAAAACAATAGCTATCCGATTTATCTTTCCGCATGCGCCCAAGCAACCGGTCATGGTCAATGGTGGGTTTATCATGCGCGCCTGGTATGACATACGCAGCGCTGATTTAGATCATGCTGAAGATGAGGTAGGGCTAAAACGATCTGAACAATTGATTATGCAACTGATTGAAAAAGAGAAATCACGCGGAGTTGCATCGGAAAATATCGTTTTGGCGGGGTTCTCACAAGGGGGGGTAATGTCGCTTTTTGTGGGGTTGCGATATGCTGAGAAACTAGGTGGTGTGATGGTACTGTCCGGTTACTTGCCACTTGCCCATCAATTCGAGAGCGGCACCCATCTTGTTAATCACACTACACCGATATTTATCGGACATGGCCGAGAGGATATGATCGTACCGATGCAGCTTGCGAATAAAGCCAAGCAGCAACTAATTGTACAAGGCTATCTTGTGGAATGGCATGAGTACAACATGGCCCATTCAGTTTGCAACGATGAACTCACGGATATCAGTAAATGGCTGCGGCGCGTTTTATTGTAGTGCATTCTGAAGAGAGCATTTACCAGGGTAAAGATCGTGTTTTCAGAATGCACGGATGATTATTGCCAGCTGTAATAAGCGGAGAATCCTACAAAATTAATCAATTGACTGCGATCTTGCGTTAGTTGCGTTCCATCGGTATAGACCCAATTCTGAGCAGGGATATTTGAGTTCCAAGTCCATTCGTTGGTTTTGAAATGATCGAGGATGTAATCCAAGCGAATTCCATAGTTTCTTTGAATAGCGTATCTAGCAAATAATCTAAATCGAGCTAGCTGGAAATTGATGTTCGGGGCCGTATAAGTTTGCGCATTGGTAATCACCGACTGGTTAAATTTGTCAGTAATATCGCTATACTCGAGATTAGTACCGACATCGATTTTGTCAGTAGGTTTGCCATTTAATCCAGCGCCAAAAGCAGTGCTAATGTTCTCTAGGCCAACTGTCCAACGTTCTTGGAGCTGACGAGGTGGGGCGGGGGTAAGTGAGGCTTGATCGAGAAATGTTTCATTTCGTGAAAACCACCCGGTTGCTTGCCATGCTTCAGAGAAAGTATAAACTGCATCGATCGAATAATTTCTTGCAGAGCCTTTTTGAACCCCTAAGTCTGAACCCGCACGATGACCGTAGTTATCCCATGATTCATCAATCATGACTTGAACCGAAAGGGGATCAATCGGTTCCCAGTTGATTGATAATCTAACTTTATCGCGTTTCCGATCGGCTAAATTGATGGGGGCGATGAAATTAAAAAAGGGATCACCAGTAGCCGTTCGATTTGTCAAGAAATGTGAACCAAAGCGATCGCTATGGATATAGGAAATTGTTCCTGTTACGGTCTCAGCGAGTGTGCGTCGCAATTCAGCTCGATACGATATTTCGTCAGTTGTGCTGCGATGGCCTGTGGTTGCCGGTAACCCCGTTCGATCCCAATGCTCATAGTCGATACCACCAATAATTCGGAAATTCATGGGTAATGCATAACTGCTCTCAAATTTACTGTTCCAGGTTCTAAAGGATCGAGGTTGGTTAAGGCCTGACCAACGATTACCATTGAAGTCCAGTTCTAGTGCCATAGGGTTGTAAAGGAATACCGGTGTCTTATCGTCACGGTCTTCAAATCGCGCATTTGCAAGCAATGAAAGCTTGGGTAAAGGGCGAGCGGTTAAACTACTCTGTACAAGGGCTGTATCGACCTGCCCTCCCAAATTACTTCCGATACCAGGCGTGGAGAGCTGGGTAGGAAAAAATGAATCGGATTGTGTTGCGCGCGTATAGGAGGCTTTCAGTGTTCCACGTGTTGTCGGAGTAAAGCTATAGCCACCGGATAAAAAAGCTTGATGTGCCTGATTATCAGGGGGGAGCGCTATGGGTGAAAAGTTACTCGGCGCATAAGCTCCACCAACATCACTGCCCCCATTGATATGGAGTGCAGAATTTTTATTCAGGAAAATTGAACCATGGTAACCGCCTGTTACTTGCAAATCTTTACCCGTGTAATCCAATGTCGCCCCAAATTGACGCGTCGTAAAATTAATTGGCTCAGGTGTAAACTCAAAACCGCCGACAGCAGTGGGGCTAGGTGCTCCCAGTCGATTTCCACGGCCAAAAATACGTGAGCCATCTTTTTCTTCGTTACGGAAATGAAGATTCAGTTCAAAATTTCCAGGTAAGAGTTTATTGATACCCACGCTGATTGCTTCCCTTTCCGTTTTGAGCTGAGTAGGATTGCCTGTCGTTGGAGTCGTTGGTACTTCCAGTTGCGAACTTCCAATACCTTCGACCGCGGTTATGGCAGTAAAAGGTTCATAACGCGGCGTTTGATTAAACTCGATAGAATATCCCCAGTTTCCTTGTTTACTATGTTCGAGACGTATCTCGCGATTTTGTAAACCCAGATTACGACCTATTATTTTGAACCAGGTGCCACTATCATCGTTTCTTCTTAAGATATCAACATTGAAAATGCCATAGGCCCCCTCATCTCTTAAACCATTAAATTGTCCGAAGCGGGCGTTATCATCGGATAAATAACCAGCACCAAATTGAATCGTACTTTGAGGTTTAGTCATTTGCTTGATGGTATCATCGCCTAACGTTTCAAGTGGCATTGTGATGATTAGCGCTGCAGCAATCGTGCTGAGGTGAAAAATATTTCGTTGCTTCATGATCCATTTCTCCTTGTCGATTAACGCTGGAAGACTTCTTCATTGCGAATATTCTCAGGGTTGTTACTGCCATGAATTTGCGTGTGGCAATTCATGCATCCCCTGGCTAGAGTATTCCGACGGTAATAGCCCGTAAGGGTGGCTGGACTACTTTGATGCGTGTTCGGTTCGTGGCATTGTTCGCAGAGAAAAGGAGAACGTACTTTCAGTAAATTTGGCGCTGTTGTTCCATGAGGATTATGGCAAATGGCACAGTTTTCCTGGACCGGTGGGTGGTTATAAATAAAGGGTCCTCGTTTTTCCATATGACAGGAAAAACAGGTTTCGTTGACACTATCTCTAATCATTTTGCTTGGCCCTGCTGAACCATGAGGGTTATGGCAATCGGAGCACACGACTTTGCCTTCACGAATCGGGTGTCTTGAAGGTCGATTGATTTGAGCTCGCTGTTCTTTATGGCACGCAAAACATACTTCGGCTTGAGCAATTCGGTCACGAACTTTGTCTTGCGCTGCATGGATTTGATGACAGGCGGTGCAAGCCGTATCTCGGTTTGCATGGGTGCTGCTCAACCAATGCATGCGTTTACCGCCTTGGTGACAATTTAGACAGATTTGATTTCTTTCATCGATGGGGTTTTTGGAGTTTTTTCCAAACGTAATCGATGGCATGGGCATGGTGGTTTCACCATCCAAATGATCATTACTTTCACCATGACAGCTTTTGCAGGAGTCTGGTGTTCTGCTATCCGCTGTTGTGCCATGTTTAGTCTTACCAATAGCAAGAATTGGATACTCACTGCTTTCATCGTGGCAGTCAGTACATTCTCTGTCTTTCCTGAGGACAATACCGCGTTCCGATTCGTCATCAGCATCTTCACTGGCGCTTTTCGCTTCAGAATTGGGGGATATTCCGAGTGCTAGTGCTAACACTAGCATCGGTAGTAGGTGTAATAAGCCTTTCTTTATTTGTCTTGACATGATGGATAGCCTCTCTAAGTTAGTTAAGGTTAGGGTTGAAGCCGTTTCTTGCTTCAACAAAAGATGAAAAAATTATCTAACTGGAGGACTATTCCGATCTGTGTGATATCTCACGATCTGAGAAATAAATTCAATTGCAGTATCGTTTAACGAGGGGTTAGCCAAACCTGTATAATTTTGTATTTTTTGGGTGGCAATCATGATGGAAGCAGAACAACTGAATACGCTTAGAAACCAATTAGTCGAGCTGAACGATCGCCAAAAATCGTTAAGGAGGTATCTTTGACTTCGATAATAAAAAGCTACGGTTGATTGAAGTTTCTAGACATGCGGAGGACCCAGCTGTCTGGAATGATGCGCAGCGATCCCAAGAAGTAGGGCGTGAAAAGAAATCGCTTGAGAATGTAGTGTTACTACTCGAGTCATTAGAAAAACAACTGCAAGATGCGGATGAACTCCTTCAAATTGCAATCGAGGAAAACGACGCAACGGTGTTTCAGAGCATCGTCGCCGATGTTGCGCAACTCGAAAAAAACGTTGCAGATATGGAATTCCGGAGAATGTTTTCCAATCCAATGGATCCTTGCAATTGTTTTGTAGATATCCAATCGGGTTCCGGAGGGACAGAAGCGCAAGATTGGGCGCAAATGCTAGAACGGATGTATTTGCGCTATTGCGAGCGCCATGGTTTTGAGGTGGAATTATTAGAAGAATCGGCTGGGGATACGGCAGGTATAAAAAGCGCAACGCTTAAAGTATCCGGTGAATATGCTTATGGCTATTTACGAACTGAAACGGGAGTCCATCGTTTGGTCAGAAAATCTCCGTTTGACTCTGGTAACCGGCGTCATACATCCTTTGCTAGCGTGTTTGTTTATCCAGAAGTCGATGACAGTATTGATATTGAGATAAATCCAGCAGAACTGCGGATCGATACGTTCCGCGCATCCGGTGCTGGCGGTCAACATATCAATAAAACCGATTCAGCGGTTAGGATTACCCATCTTCCGACTAATATCGTCGTTCAGTGCCAGAGTGGGCGTTCGCAGCATCGCAATAAAGCTGATGCGATGGCGATGCTCAAGTCGCGCCTTTATGAAGCTGAATTGCGCAAGCGCAATGAAACCAAACAAGCGGTTGAAGATGCAAAAACAGATATCGCGTGGGGTTATCAGATACGTTCCTATGTGCTTGATCAATCACGTATCAAAGATCTACGCACCAATGTCGAAATTGGCAATACCCAAGCAGTGCTGGATGGAGATTTGGATGATTTCATCCAGGCAAGCTTAAAACAAGGAGTTGCTTCTTGAGATCGGTGTGATTAGAAAAAGTTGGGTTGATGATCAACCCAACTTGAAGTGCGAGATATTTATAGTGTTGTGACAACACCTGCAAATTTAAGCAAATCTACCATCGTAAAGTTACTATTTGAACCTAGATCAGGTGTCCAATCAGGGTCTTGAGAAAGATAGGAAGTATTGTCTCCCGGTAAAAGACCTATCATGACTTCACCGACAATACGGCCGCCGACTGGGCCCAACCGTTTTGCATCGGCTTTCACATCAGCCTCACGTAATACATAGAACCACAAGGGTGTGCGATTATGGAGATTAAATGGTTTTAGATCAGCCAGATCGTTTTCAAGTAGCGCAGGAATTCCCATGGCAGCTGCAACGCGTTGACCAGACGGAACTTTGAATGTTAAGTGGCGCAGTAGATTGCGTTGCGCAAGGGATTGAGGCTCATTTGCAGGCATACCCGGAAGATCGAACATAACTGTAGAGATTTTTGTATCAATACGCTTATTATTGCGTGCGTTGTTATCACCAAAATCAAAAAATGTTTGCCAATCGATAAAACGTTCGGGTGCTCTTGACCCGCCACGCATATCGATGGTGACCGGGTTTGTTAAGTTATCATTGAAAAATAGCGCAAAAATCTGATTAGCGTCATTTGTACCAAAATTGACTCGATAACTGGGTCTTACTTGAGAGTGCCCAAAACGATAGGCTGCAACTGAAAACTCGACCGGAATATAAGGGGCGTTGCTCCATTGATAAAATTTTCGGCCATTTTGTAATATATCGTCTACTAAAGCTTGACCCACTGTTTTGGGCAAGAATTCATGCAAAATAATCCATTGATAGTGCCAACGTGTTAAACGCTGTGCTTCAAGAAAGATTTCAACCGGATTGGTTAGTCCCTCTGCTTTAAGTTTAGCTACTAAGTTATTATGAAACTTGATGAACGCGACTTGCATCTGGGACAAAACTAAATTTTCATCATTGCGAGGATCGCCAATCAGCGGTGTGTTTTGACTATTGCGGGGTAGATCATATTTCAAAGATCCATCACGGCATTTGGTTTCAGAACCGGTAATTGGTTCTAGCAACAAAGTAGTAAATCCATGATCGATTGTCTGATCAAATAGATAAGGTGAGCCAGATGGGCCTGTACCATAGATACTATCTAATGCAAAAGTTGGTGTCCGGAAATTTTGAATCATTTCAGGATCGACTTGCTGCTCTAGGCTAGAAGTAATATCGAGCGTCATGTCATGGTCAAGAAATTGACCAAGGAAAGTCATCCCAGCACTCATATCAGGGTTATCAGGGTTATTAACCCGCAGTGCAGGATTAAGAATGAGTTCTAAAGGATCTTTATCTACATCATCTTGTGCATCCATGATGCCACGTCGTTCACCGATTTTCATCAGCGCAGTGCGTAAACTGGGAGAATCTAAAGAAAAAGGGGGGAGCGTTGGGAACATACGTCCAAATTTTCCTTGATCGTAAAATTTAGAGGTAGGTGGCATACTATCTGAGCGGTAAACATTGCCATGTAACATTGTATTCTCCTATTTTTAATTAATGAAGAGACCTTGAATACACTATTGATAACAGCTTTCAGGCTGTTCGATGCAATTAATTTGTTATTACTACGGGTAACAAACTTTCGTTCAAGTAGAAAATTGATTCACCTAATGAACTTCTTTAGGATAGTTTTTGCTTGCTGATAAGACTGTGCGATTTATCACATCGCAAGCCTATGGTATCACTCAATCATTATCATGGCGATGATGAGGGAGATATGAAAAAACTCAAGGGCATCTCTGAACATCCAAATTTCATCACAACGCGTTGTTACTCACAAAAGAATGTCTCCTCACATATCAATCCTATGCTGCGTCAACATTTTTTGCTCATCCCTTGTTTTGTATAAAACGTTGAATTTTTAGAGACGCCCTCAATTTTCGGGTTTTGTTTTCATTCGAGATAAAGCCATTGCTAAAGCACTTGCAGGTTGAGTATTGATGGGTTTCTCCGGCTTAGTATTAGAACGCTGTGGTTTGGGTTTTGAAGTCGATTGGGATGACTGAGTTTTACCTTGATCATGAAGATCGACTGGGTCGTCTAATCGCATTGTCAAGCTAATCCGTTGGCGAGGAATATCCACAGCCAATACTTTTACTTTGACAATTTGACCGGGTTTGACAATTTGATGAGGGTCCTTGACAAAATGATTGGCCAGGGCGGATAAATGAACTAATCCGTCTTGATGAACACCGATATCAATGAAAGCCCCAAAAGCAGCAACATTGGTTACGACGCCTTCCAGAAGCATTCCAACTTTTAGATCAGCGAGTGTTTCGATTCCTTCTTGAAAGGTAGCTGTTCTAAATTCAGGACGAGGGTCACGTCCTGGCTTTTCGAGTTCAGACAAAATATCGCGGATAGTTAGCAGACCAAAGGTTTCATCCGTAAATTCTTCAGGGGAAAGTCCTTTTAGCGCCTCGGGTTGTTTCATGACCTCACTAATCCCTTTTTTGAGCTTATTTAAAATTCGCTCAACGACAGGATACGCTTCTGGGTGAACAGCAGAGCGGTCAAGCGGATTGTTACCATCGGTAATGCGTAGGAAACCAGCCGCTTGCTCGAATGTTTTATTTCCAAGTCTTGGAACATTTAATATCGCTTGCCGATTGATAAAAGGACCTGTCGTATCACGATATTGCACGATATTCTGTGCTAACGTGCGATTCAGTCCTGATACACGCGCCAATAACGGTGCAGAAGCCGTGTTAATATCAACACCCACTGCATTAACGCAATCCTCGACTGTTGCATCAAGTGCACGTGTTAGTGCACGTTGATTGATATCATGTTGATATTGCCCAACACCAATGGATTTAGGTTCAATTTTAACGAGTTCAGCAAGGGGGTCTTGTAGGCGGCGTGCAATCGACACGGCTCCCCGCAGACTGACATCAAGATAAGGAAATTCTGCGGCAGCAAAGGCTGAAGCTGAGTAAATAGAAGCTCCTGCTTCGCTAATCACAATTTTAGCGAGCCGAAGATGAGAAGAACTTGCTTCGATAAATTTAATAACTTCATCCGTCAACTTATCTGTTTCTCTGCTCGCAGTACCATTGCCAATGGCAATCAATTCAACCTTATGTTGGGTAACTAACTGTGTAATCGTTAATAGCGATTCTTTCCAGCAATTTTGTGGTTGGTGGGGATAAATCGTAGTCGTTTCAACTAATTTTCCTGTTTTATCAACAACTGCAATTTTACAACCGGTTCTGAATCCTGGGTCAATGCCTAGTACGACTTTAGCACCAGCAGGTGCTGCTAATAGTAGTTCCTGTAAGTTTTTGCTAAAAATCCTGATTGCTTCAGTCTCAGCAGCTTCCCTTAATTGAATGAACAGCTCAACACAGACTTGAGTATGTAATTTAACTCGCCAGGTCCACTGACATACTTCTAGCAGCCATTTGTCTGCAGGCCGATTTTTATTATCAATATGAAATTGTTTAGCGATGAGCGCTGCACAGGGATGAAAATCAAGCGCTTCCTGGGTATCTGCTAATTTTAAATCGATTCGAAGTACATCGAGTGCTTGCCCTCGAAAGAGTGCTAATGCCCGATGAGAGGGGATCGTTCGAATCGGCTCGGAATAAGCGTAATAATCACGAAATTTTTCTTCTTCAGCTTGCTCCTTACCCGGAATCACCGTTGTCGAGAGTACACCTTCATTCCATAGCTTCGCGCGCATTGTGGCAAGTAATTCGGCCGTCTCTGAGAATTTTTCCACTAAGATATCACGCGCACCTTCTAGTGCAGCCTTGGCGGTTGGAACATTGATCGCTTCACTCTGATCGGTTGCTGGCTCGATTCGAATATATTTCTCAGCTTCTAATTCAGGATTGAGTAAAGGATTCGTTAATAGCGCTTCAGCTAACGGCTCTAATCCAGCTAAACGCGCAATCTGTGCGCGAGTACGGCGTTTGGGTTTATAAGGTAGATAGATATCTTCGAGTAATTGCTTGGTAGTGGCTTGCTCAATCGTGTTGCGTAGCTGTTCCGTTAGTTTTCCCTGTTGTTCAATTGAGGATAGAATGACTTGCCTTCGTTCTTCGAGCTCTCGTAAATAAAGCAAACGTTCTTGCAACGTGCGTAGTTGTGTATCATCGAGATTACCTGTGGCTTCTTTGCGATAGCGAGCAATAAAGGGAACTGTGGCTCCCTCATCGAGTAGTTTGATGGCTGCGGAGACTTGGGGTGTTTTTACAGTTAATTCAGTTGCAATCAAACTAACAATTTTTGCTTGCGTAGAATTTAACGTATTCGTTTGGATGGGTGTGCTCATTTTTGAAAGGTACCAAGGACAAATTGTGGGATCGTGATTTTGATTGTGACAAGTTATTTATCTTCTGAGTCACGAAAGAATCGTTGTATCTCTAATATCTTATCTTTATTTTTGATAAGCGCTTCCACACAATCTTTATCAAGTTTGTTTTCAGATAGACGCTGCAGCATGACAAATGCTTCTTCGTTCGACCAAGCAGCTTTATACGTTCGACTGGAAGTCAAGGCATCAAATACATCAGCAACCGCACTGATTCTAGCTTCGATAGGAATCTCGTTGCCTTGAAGTTGGTTAGGATAACCGCTGCCGTCAATGGCTTCATGATGGTACTCTGCGATATTGCGCAAAATTTCAACATGTCCAAATGTACCCAAACTAAAATCTTTCAAAATACTATCAATAATTTCTCGTCCTTTGCCAGGGTGGGTTTTCATAACGGCAAATTCTTGATCATCTAATTTACCCGGTTTACGCAAGATGCTATCTGGAATACCAATTTTCCCGATATCGTGGAGCGGGGAGAACAAAAAAATATGTTCGATCTGTTCATCACGCAACTGATAGCGTTGCGCCAGTTCTTTTGCAATCAAACGCGCATAATGCGCTGTACGATCAACGTGGGAGCCGGTTTCCACATCGCGATAGTGCGTCATACTGCGCGCTGCTTTTACTGCGGAGAGTAATGTGCGGATGGCTGTTAATTCACTGATAACCATTAGCGCAATCAAATGGCCATAAATGTCGATTTGACGCAGAATCGGTGGTAAGAATGGATGCGATTCATAAGAGTTAAAAAATAAAAATCCTACGAATACACCACTTTGATACAGTGGCATGGTATAGCTCGCCTTATAGCCTTTGGCTGCGATCAATTTTGTGTGCTGGTGGGCACCTTTATTAAAAATTGCTAAATCCTGAACGAGTCGAGGACGACGGCGCTTAATAATTTCCAGCAGGGACGGGGCGGAATCGAGAGAAGCTTCATAGGCAGTAATCGGGCTATTGCCGTCGTCGGTACTGTGGGTATAGGTTTTGAGTGTTCTCGTTTTCTCGTCAAGCAGCGCAATCGCCAAACGATCAATAAACGGAAAGTCTTCACGGATTAGCTGATGTAAAAAATTGAGCTTCTCAGATAGAGGACGGTTTTCATGTAGCTGCGCTAATGCGTCCTGGTGTGGAAATAAGTTCTCTTCGTCAGAATCCATGGTTGTTTGTAGTGAGTAATTTTCGCTAACTTTCGATGAGTAATCTTATTCTATTGCTCATGAAAGTTGTAAAGCGCTATTTTAATCGATTTGCGACCAACGGTCTGCTTCAATCATGCGCTGCGACAAATTGTCGCGCGGCAATATGTCACATTCCAAAGTAATTTTTTTAACTTTACAATGCGGCCATGAGTAAATCATTGCAGTAATGAATGACCTTACTAACTAGGAGATCCGTATGACGCTCAAACATAATCAGCATGGTGTTTCGTCTCACTCTAGCAAAGTTACAATTGGGACCAGTGAGTTCGGTGAAAACAAGCCACAAACGAAATCGATCAAGCAGAATACAACGACACATTTAAGTCAGATGGAAGATGCATCCTGGCATCGCAGTAAATCAGCACGTTTTCAACAAAATTGAGCAATTAATCAATTGTTTTCTACTATAGAGATGAGACAAAAATGAAAACCCCTAAACAAATCGAATCATTGATAGAAGAAGGTTTAGTTGATTCAGTGATTTGCCAACTCATGAGTGGTAAAGAAGCGTTGGTTTATGTTGTGCAATGTGGAAGTGAACTGCGATGTGCCAAAGTATACAAAGAAACACATCGACGCAATTTTCGGCATAGCGCAAATTATACTGAAGGCCGTTACTTGAAAAATTTTCGTCGTACACGTGAGATTCAGAAACGAAGCTGCTTTGGAAAAGTAGCTCGAGAAGAGGCCTGGCAGAATACTGAAATTAATGCATTATGCCGACTGAGTGCAGCAGGTGTAAAAGTTCCAAGGTACATTAATTTCTTCGAGGGTGTGCTTTTAATGGAACTTATCACGGATTCCCAAGGTAATGTGGCACCTCGTTTGAACGATATCAGGTTAACGACGGAACAAGCGAAATCCTATCACACATTACTGATTAATCAGGTGGTTCGTATGCTATGTCGTGGCATGATTCATGGTGATTTATCCGAATACAATGTATTGCTTGGTTCCCAAGGACCTGTAATCATCGATTTTCCGCAAGCCATTTATGCGGTAGAGAATAATAATGCGCGTTGGCTTTTGAAGCGAGATATTGACAATATCACAAAATATTTTAGTCGTTTTTCCCCTGAACTCGCTAAGACAGATTTTGGATCGGAAATTTGGTCACTATACGAACGCGGGAAACTAGATTGGGATACTCCATTGACAGGCGTATTGGTAGAAACACATAAGCCAGTCAATATTGATGGGCTACTAAAAACGATCGATTCGGTTATGAAGAAAGAACTGGCGTGGCAGCGCTATAAACAAGAGCGATGGACAAGTCAGCGAAGCTTAGCTTTCTAAAAGGAATCTCTTTTTTATTACTCGGTTAATAGAAATTATTAATTTTTACGCAACAAGTTAGATTTTTGTGTCTCCCTCCTAGCGGCGCGTTTAAGTGATTCTTCCCCCCCACCTTGATCATTTAAAATCACGCGCCGCTTCTTTATGATGTTTGCCATCAAATTGTTATTTTGACCTACGTTTTCGCTTGCAAATATAAATTCAGATTTTTGCAAAGTGCCTGAACGCAGTACACTGCATTTTTTATTGTCTGTGTACTGTCAGTTTATGGTGTTAGATAGCGAGAGAAGCTAGAAATAACCGGTTTTTCTCGCATAGTTCCAAAAGAAAATATTATCTGTATTAGTTAAATTAACAGCTCTTTGACGTTATATATACAAGGAAGCTGAAAATGAAAAAAGTCCTGAACGTAGGGGGAAACAATAAATCGATCCCACTGCCGCCCCAGTATGTAGAGTTTGAACATCTACTGCTCGATATTGACCCGCGAGGCGAGCCTGATTTTGTGTGCGATGCACGGAATTTGGCAACTCTGGATGCTGACCAGTTTGATGCAATCTATTGTTCACATAACCTTGAGCACTATTATCGGCATGACGTCAAGAAGGTTCTGAACGGTTTCTTGCATGTTCTGAACGAGAATGGATTTGTCCATATCCGGGTGCCAGATATTCAAGAAGTTATGCGCATTACGATGGAGCGGAATCTAGATCTTGATGATTTTTTGTATCAATCTTCCGCTGGGCCGATTATGGTGTCAGATGTTTTATATGGCTATAGTGTCGAAATCGAGCGTAGTGGGCAAGATTTCTTCAGTCACAAAACAGGTTTTACTCAGAAATCACTTGAGAAAGCGCTACAAAATGCAGGTTTCTATAAAATATATACTACAACAAGAAATCTTGAAATTGTTGCGTTAGCGTTTAAGGGCGTACCTGACAGCTATGTAAGCTCTCTTTTTGATCTACCGTTGCTCAGTTGAATTTCTTTGGATGATATTTCCTGCCGCTTGCAGCGTAGAATTTGTGGATGAGCGAATATATACATAAGAGTCATAATGTCAAGTTTTACTGTACCACTTAGTATTTCTGGCAAGATACAGAGGTGTAGTTTTTGATGAGCAAGTTAATGTTGTTTTCAAAGGTATTTGCCTTGAATTGGCAGAGCGCTATCAAGTGAAGTTTTTAGAGATCGGTACTGATAAGGATCATCTTGATTTCTTGGTATAGTCAGTGCCGACATAAGTGCTACTAGCTTATTAAGAGCATAACTGCACGAGAAATTTTCAAGCGTTACCCTCGTTAAGAAGAAACTATGGGGCGAAGAATTTTGGGCTGATGGTTATTTTGCGAGTACGGTTAGTAATTTTGAGACCAAATACCCTGCTACTTGTGGCGGGGTTCTTTATCGAGTTGCAGCAAAATGTTGCTTAACTTTGTGTCCAGAAAAGTGTAGCCACATCAATCTAAGAATGTGCTACTAGCGGCTTTTTAGTTTCAGAGGTTACACACTTCCAGAAACCTAGTGCATTTTTATCATTCTCGCTACATAGTTGCTTGCTTTTAGGCATGCAACTATGTAATAACTCCAGCGCTTTTCTTGCCTGAATAAAACCGGGCTGCTGCTGAAGTACTACTTGAAAAGCCTGTTCTGCTCCAGTGAGATCGCCGCTACTACTGAGCAGCGCACCTAGATTAAACCAGGCTATCCATTTATCCTTTGAACAAGAATATTTGATCCACTGGTGATAAGTTTGGATTGCACTGATTATATCGTCTTGGGCCTGAAGTTTTTCTGCTTTGATGACAATATCGGTAAGTTGTTTTAACTTCTGGGGTTGTTCGGAAACTGAAGCAGCCTGTTTGGTAGACTGGACTGAAGATACCTGATAATTAAAGGCAGCAACCAGATTAGTGTAATGTGTTTCCAGATTTCTGGCGAACCGGGTAGTGTCAAACAGTGGGCTATTTATTTTGGCATCAGCCAGTTTCTTGCGTAATTTTTTTAGTACTTTAGGATTTTGTGCTAGCTCGACAGCCTTATCTTCGTAGAATTTCAAATCGTAAGTGATGAGCTCAGGTAAATCTGCGGTTGTCAACAAGGCACCGGCCATTCGGGAGGCGAACGAGCGGCCACATAGCGTAAGAACAGGAAGCCCAACCCACAAGGAATCATTGGCTGTAGTTCCAGCATTGAAAGGAAATGTATCTAGAAATAGATCGGCAACATGATAGCGTGCTAGATAGTCAGCTGGCAGGGTGCGTTTTGCAAAAATCAATCGAGTTGGGTCGATACCTTGCAATTCTGCTTGCTTCTTGAGATTGGATTTTGCCCAAGGATTATCAGCAAGTAACCATAAAACGCTTTCAGGAACACGTCGTAAAATATTCATCCATGTAGTAAATACTTCCAGAGTGTATTTGTGATTGTTATTGAAGGAGCAGAATACAAATTTATTTTTGGGTAGTCCGCAAGATTCCCTAGTAGGAGCGGAACTGATTTCACGCTTGCGATCACTGACTTGGTATATATCAGGCATGTAGAGGGGCTTCTCTGAATAAAAATTTGCGTACTCTTGGGGAATTAAGAAACGATCTGCAATTACATAGTCTATACAGGGTAGCCCCGTTGTCGCGGGGAGTCCTAGGTAGGTGACTTGGATGGGTGCAGGGCGATGCGCTAGCATTTGGATTCTAGCGTTGCTTGTTTGACCGTGTAGATCAACCAGAATGTCAATTTCATACTCGCGGATCAGTCGGGCGGAATCTGCTTCATTTAGCTCGTGAATTGGGATGTAATGATCTACTCCCTGAATAATGCGCTGGCGTAAGTTCGAACCATCATTTGGTGACCAGCAGAAAGCGTAAATCTCAAATTTATCTTTGTCATGTTGCTCAAATAACTCAACAGTCAGCATAGCAACGGGGTGTGTGCAGAAATCACCAGAGCAATAGGCGATACGAATTTTTTTATGCTGATAGCCATTGGGTGGAGCAAGCCTAGGTAGATCAGTGGGTATCTTTGCTCGGCTATAGTTCAGTGCGCCCTCAAGCTGAGTATAGGGGTCATCGGAAATATTCAGCATAGCAAGCGCTGAAGTCGCTTTTCGCAACGCACTTTCTCCGGTAGCACCAACTGACTCATAAATTGGCCAGCGACATTGTTTTTGACGCATAAAAATCAAATGATGAATAACATCCGACTGGTTTGGTTTTAGTAATAGGCTTTTTTCTAGAGCTTCACATGCAAGTTGGTATTGTTTGAGCGTTTCTTGTAGTCGACCAGTGCTATTCAGTGCTAAAACGAGAATAGCAAGATCGTCAGGTACGGCTGAATTGGCAGTTTCTTCTACTTGTTTCCATTGAGCAAGCGCTGCTTGAGTATTATTCAACCGTTCGTAAATCAATCCAAGGTTGAAACGTGCTGCAATAAAATTGGGTTTAATGGCTAGTGCTGCTTCATAAGCTTCTCGGGCACCAATAAAATCTTTTTCTGAAAATAGGCTGACACCCAGATTGAACCAAGCGAATACATCGTCTGTAGTGTGATTGCGCTTGAGCCAAGTTTGATATAGTACAGCGGCTAGACTCGACGGGAAGTTTTTTTGATTGGCGTAAGTAATAAGATCTGAAAATTTAACAACTCTTTGCCAGATACCTTGAATCCAGGCGGTATAGTCAGAATGCGGCTGATCGTACATTCAATGCTCTCCCAGAGAAAGACCACGGTATAGATCACGAGATACTATACCGTGGGATAAGTTGTGCAGCGTTATGGATTTGTTTCCGATTAGAAGTGCAGATAAGGAATCTGATCGGTGGTAAGCACTGCGATTTGATCTGATGTCAATGCTCTTACCTGATCGGTAGATAACGCATCGATCTGATCTGTACTTAGATTCGGGATATGATCTGTTGTCAACGCAGCAACTTGTGTTGTAGTCAATTGCTGTATTTGCGTTGTTGAAAGACCATTGGTGATTTGGTCTGTATTAAACAGTTTAATCTGGATAGCAGACAATGCTTGCAAATCCTCGCTTTCTAGGTTGGATATATGTTCCGTGGTTAAACCAGAAATCTGCTCACTCGTTAGAGCGCTGATTTGTGCTGTGGTTAGTGCCTGAATATCTTCTGTTCCGAGTGTGCTGATTTGCTCCGATGTCATTGCTGCAATCTGTGCGGCATTCAGTCCCTGGATTTGCTCGGTCGATAAACTATCAATCTGATCAGTGGTTAGTGCCCTGATCTGCAAGGATGACAATGCTTTGATATTGTCGCTGCTCAGTTGCGCTAAATCATCAGTTTCAAAGACTGCAATTTGATTCACACTGAGTGCGGCAATTTGTGCATATTGCAATGCAGCTGCTTGGCTGGTAGTTAGTGCCACAACCTGATCAGTACCAAGTCCCTTGATCTGCGTTGCAGTTAGTGCGGCCACATCTTCGGTGTCGAGCGCGGCTATTTGATCGCTGTCAAGGCTGTTCAACTGAGTTGTGGACAATGCAGCGACCTGGGTGCTGGTCAATAACTGGATATTATCGCTTGTTAAACTTGACATTTGGTCAGTAGTAAGGCCTTTGATCTGAGCAGCAGTTAGTACCTGAATTTGATCAGATGTCATATTGTTGAGCTGATCGCTTGTGAAAGCGGCGATCTGTTTGGCTGAGAATGCAGCAATTTGACTACTTGTCATAGCAGCAAGATCATCCGTTTCAATATTGGCGATTTGATCAGTCGTAAGTCCCTTGATCTGATTGGCAGTCAATGCCTGCAGTTGATCAGAAGTTAAGTCTTGGATTTGTGTCGTACCAAGTCCCTTGATCTGCGTTGCAGTTAGTGCGGCCACATCTTCGGTGTCGAGCGCGGCTATTTGATCGCTGTCAAGGCTGTTCAACTGAGTTGTGGACAATGCAGCGACCTGGGTGCTGGTCAATAACTGGATATTATCGCTTGTTAAACTTGACATTTGG
>SSFW01000064.1 GCA_008015595.1 Nitrosomonas sp.
AAAGAAAGTAATCGTTGCAAAAATTGCTCATGAAATTTCAAATGCTCAAATTATTGTTTTATCTGAATATCGTGGTTTAAAAGTCAGTCAATTTACCGAGATAAGATCAAAATTACGAGAGGCCGGTATTTTTTTTAAGGTAATTAAGAATACTTTCGTGAGGCGTGCAGTAGAAAATACCCCTTTTTCAGAGCTTGCTCATCAAATGGTAGGGCCCTTGGTTTATGGTATTGGGAAGGATCCGGTCTTAACTGCGAAAATACTTCATGAATTTTCGAAAAATAATGAGAAATTTATTATTAAAGCAGGATCTTTAAATACAGGTTTAATACTAACAAATAAGGATATTGCTGCATTAGCAACTTTACCAAGCCGAGATGAATTGTTGTCTAGCTTGCTAGGAACGATGCAAGCGCCCGTTGCTAAATTTGTTCGTACATTAAACGAGATCCCCACAAAATTTGTACGTGGTTTAGCTGCGGTACGCGATCAGAAACAATAATTTTTATATATTAATAATTTACATAGGGAAATAATATGGCTATAGCTAAAGATGAGATATTAGATGCGATTGCAAATATGACAGTATTAGAGTTGTCAGAATTAATTAAACAGATGGAGGAAAAATTTGGTGTTTCAGCTGCCGCTGCTGCAGTAGCTGTTGCTGCACCGGCCGCAGCAGCTGCATCAGCTGCTGAAGAACAAACAGAATTTTCTGTCGTTCTGACTTCAGCTGGAGATAATAAAGTTAATGTAATTAAAGTGGTTCGCGCTGTGACGGGTCTTGGATTGAAGGAAGCTAAAGATTTAGTTGATGGAGCACCAAAAGTTGTTAAAGAAGGGATTGCTAAAGCTGATGCAGAGGCGATTCGCAAACAATTCACAGAAGCTGGTGCGGCATGTGATATTAAATAATAGCGATAACAGTTAATACTAAATTAATAGTTTTGGCTGATAGCAATCGCTGGCTATCAGCCTTTGCTCCATTTGACTAATGTAAATTCAGTCTTGATAGTTGAGGTAACCACTTTTTAGTTAGATTCAATAAGCGGTATTTACATTGAATCTTCTGTTCCTGGAGAAAGTTGATGGACTATTCGTTCACCGAGAAAAAACGCATACGTAAGAGTTTTGCAAAGCGAGCAAGTGTATTATCCATACCATTTCTTCTCGCAACTCAGCTGGAATCCTATACATCGTTTTTACAAGCTAATAAGCTAGTAAATTCTCGAAAAAATATCGGTCTACAAGCAGCATTTAATTCGATTTTTCCTATTGAAAGTCATTCTAAAAATGCTCGTTTAGATTTCATTAGCTATAATTTAGGACATCCACCCTTTGATGTGAAGGAATGTCAACAAAGGGGGTTAACTTATGCTTCTCCTTTAAGAGCAAAAGTCCGGTTGACTATTCTTGATAAAGAATCTTCAAAACCAACGGTAAAAGAAGTTAAAGAGCAAGAAGTGTATATGGGAGAGATTCCTCTCATGACCGAAACAGGGTCATTTGTCATAAATGGCACGGAGCGAGTTATCGTGTCCCAACTTCATCGTTCTCCTGGTGTATTTTTTGAGCATGACCGAGGGAAAACGCACTCATCAGGTAAGTTACTTTTTTCTGCAAGAATTATTCCCTATCGCGGCTCTTGGCTTGATTTTGAGTTCGATTCTAAAGATTATGTTTATTTTCGTATAGATCGTAGACGTAAAATGCCGGTGACTACGCTATTAAAAGCCATGGGCTGTACTCCTGAGCAAATTCTCGCAGATTTTTTTGTTTTTGATCACTTTCATTTTTCTAAAAACAAAATTTTGTTTGACCTTGTTCCCGAGAGACTTCGCGGTGAGGTGGCAAGCTTTGACATCGTATCTAGCAGTGGCGATATAATAATCCAAAAAGATAAGCGAATCACGGCTAAACACGTTAGGGATTTACAGCAGTCCCAAATAGAAAAAATTGAAGTTCCAGAAGATTTTTTGCTCGGGAAAATTCTAGCTAAGAATATTATAGATCAAAAAACTGGTGAAATCATTGCGCTAGCAAACGATGAGATTACTGAAACAATACTAGAAAAAATAAGAGTTGCTGGGATTAAAGCAGTTACAACGCTTTATATAAATGATCTCAATCAAGGACCTTATATTTCCCTAACTTTACGAACAGATGAAGTCGCTGATCAGTTTTCTGCTCAAGTAGCTATCTATCGCATGATGCGCCCTGGTGAGCCACCAACTGAAGAAGCGGTCATTGCTCTGTTTAATGGTTTATTTTTCTCAGCAGAACGTTACGATCTATCAGTAGTGGGTCGAATGAAATTCAATCGCCGTGTGGGTAGAGCAGAATTAGAAGGACTACCTACGTTAACTCACCAAGATATTATTGATGTAATCAAAATCTTAGTAGAGCTTCGAAATGGAAGAGGTGAAATTGATGACATCGATCACTTGGGAAATCGTAGAGTGCGGTCAGTTGGGGAATTAGCAGAAAACCAATTTAGAGCAGGCCTGGCGCGAGTTGAAAGAGCTGTTAAAGAGCGTTTAAGCCAAGCGGAATCAGAGAATTTAATGCCTCATGATTTAATTAATGCTAAACCGGTATCAGCTGCAGCCCGTGAATTTTTTGGTTCAAGTCAATTATCACAATTCATGGATCAAACGAATCCACTTTCTGAAGTAACACATAAGCGTCGTATATCGGCGCTAGGGCCGGGTGGCTTAACACGTGAGCGTGCTGGATTTGAAGTTAGAGACGTGCATACAACCCATTATGGGCGTGTTTGTCCAATTGAAACTCCAGAAGGACCAAATATAGGATTGATTAATTCTCTTGCGCTTTATGCTCAAACTAATGAATATGGTTTTATTGAAACACCTTACAGAAAAGTTGTCGAAGGAACTGTAACAGATCAAATTGTATTTCTTTCTGCAATTGAAGAGAGTCAGTACGTTATTGCACAAGCGAATGCAAAGTTAGATTCTGATGGGCGATTTATTGATGAAATTGTTTCGTGTCGTCATAGGAACGAATTCACACTCTCTCCAAAAGATCAAATTGATTATGTCGACGTTGCGCCTGCACAGATTGTATCCGTAGCTGCTTCATTAATACCTTTTTTGGAGCATGACGATGCAAATCGTGCATTAATGGGTTCAAATATGCAGCGTCAAGCTGTACCTTGTTTGCGTGCAGAGAAACCACTTGTAGGAACTGGGATAGAGCGCGTGGTTGCTGAGCATTCTGGAACTGCTGTAAGGGCAATAAGAGGTGGGGTTGTTGATTTTGTTGACGCAAATAGAATAGTCATTCGTGTTCATGATGAAGAAACCCTCGCGGGCGATGTCGGGGTGGATATCTATAACTTGATCAAATATACCCGATCCAATCAAAGCACAAATATTAATCAACGGCCGCTTGTTAAGATTGGTGATGTAATCGAACGTAATAATGTCATTGCAGATGGCGCATCAACCGATATGGGGGAGCTTGCATTAGGGCAAAACATGCTCGTTGCATTTATGCCATGGAATGGTTACAACTTTGAAGACTCGATTCTTATTTCTGAACGAGTTGTAGCTGAGGATCGCTTTACATCAATTCATATCGAAGAACTTTCGGTAGTGAGTCGCGATACAAAGCTTGGAACTGAAGAAATTACTGCTGATATACCTAATCTATCCGAACGTCAGCTATCACGGCTTGATGAGTCAGGGATTGTATATATTGGCGCTGAAGTAGAGGTGGGTGACGTTTTGGTTGGTAAAGTTACACCTAGAGGCGAAACGCAGTTAACACCAGAAGAAAAATTACTGCGCGCTATTTTTGGAGAAAAAGCCTCAGATGTTAAGGATACGTCCTTACGAGTACCATCTGGAATCTCTGGAACGGTTATCGATGTACAAGTTTTCACCAGAGAAGGGGTACAGCGTGATAAGCGTTCCAAAAAAATAATTAATGATGAATTAGATCGGTACAAAAAGGATCTGGCTGATCAAATGCGCATCGTTGAAACAGATGTATTTAAGCGCCTTGAAAGATTACTTATTGGAAAAGTAGTTACAGGTGGACCCAAAAAATTAGCAAAAGGTACAGCAATTACCAAAGAGTATCTCGATAGTATTGATTTGCATCACTGGTTTGATATTCGATTGGCTGATGAAGATATAAGCCGGCAATTAGAACAGATGAAAGAAGGGTTAGAACAAAAACAAAAATTGTTTGATAGTGCGTTTGAAGAAAAACGAAAGAAATTGACTCAAGGTGATGAATTACCGCCAGGTGTTCAAAAAATGGTTAAGGTTTATGTGGCTGTTAAGAGGCGGCTACAACCCGGCGATAAGATGGCTGGAAGGCATGGAAATAAAGGGGTTATTTCGAAAATCGTTCCAATAGAAGATATGCCTTACATGGCAGACGGCACGCCAGTCGATGTCGTATTGAATCCACTGGGTGTGCCATCGCGAATGAATGTCGGTCAAATATTAGAAGTACATCTGGGGTGGGCATCTAAAGGTCTTGGTGAGAAAATTGGAGCATTATTACAACAAGAAAAAAGAGTCGCTAAGTTGAGGCCATTTCTCGAAACAATATATAACAGCACTGGTATGAAAGAAGATATCGCATCACTGAACGATGACGAGCTAATTGAATTAGCGAGGAATTTAGTAGGAGGTGTTCCATTTGCTACACCTGTTTTCGATGGAGCAACCGAAGCTGAGATTAAAGCCATGCTAGAGCTTGCTGACTTACCTAAAACAGGTCAAGTAACTCTTTACGATGGTCGAACAGGAGAAGCGTTTGATCGCTCGGTTACGGTTGGTTATATGCATGTATTAAAACTTCATCATCTAGTTGATGATAAGATGCATGCAAGATCAACAGGGCCTTATAGCTTGGTTACGCAACAACCACTAGGTGGTAAAGCTCAGTTTGGGGGGCAACGTTTTGGAGAAATGGAGGTATGGGCCCTAGAAGCCTATGGAGCAGCATATACTTTACAGGAAATGTTAACTGTAAAATCGGATGATGTTGGGGGTAGAACAAAAGTATATGAAAGTATAGTTAAAGGGGACCATAAAATCGATGCAGGAATGCCTGAGTCATTTAATGTACTCGTAAAAGAGATTAGGTCTCTGGCAATGGATATCGATTTAGAGCAATACTAATAAAAAAGCCAGACTAGCATTTTATATAACACCATTAGGATACAGGAGTAAAAATGAGAGCATTGCTTGATTTATTTAAACAAGTAACTCAAAAAGAGGAGTTTGATTCGATCAAGATTGGTCTTGCCTCTCCAGAGAAAATACGTTCTTGGTCATATGGTGAAGTAAAAAAACCTGAAACAATTAATTATCGTACGTTCAAGCCTGAAAGAGATGGTTTGTTCTGTGCCAAAATTTTTGGTCCTGTTAAAGACTACGAATGTTTATGTGGCAAATATAAACGATTAAAGCACCGAGGGGTTATATGTGAAAAGTGCGGCGTCGAAGTAACATTATCAAAAGTTAGGCGTGAACGCATGGGGCATATTGAACTGGCGTCTCCTGTCGCGCATATCTGGTTCTTGAAATCCTTACCTTCTCGATTAGGTTTAGTATTAGATATGACCTTAAGGGATATTGAGCGAGTGCTTTATTTTGAAGCATACGTTGTGACTGATCCCGGTATGACACCCCTGACACAAAAACAATTATTAACAGAAGAAGATTATTTAAATAAAACAGAAGAATATGGTGATGATTTTCGTGCTGCTATTGGAGCTGAAGGTATTCGAGATTTATTAAATAGCATGAATGTTCAAGTGGAGATTGATTCACTCCGGCTTGAGATGCAGAGTACAAATTCTGAAACTAAAATCAAGAAAATTGCAAAAAGATTAAAAGTACTTGAAGCATTTAATAAATCGGGATTGAAGCCTGAATGGATGATTTTGACAGTCTTGCCGGTATTACCACCTGAGTTAAGACCACTTGTTCCTCTGGATGGGGGGCGTTTTGCTACCTCAGACCTCAATGATTTATATAGACGAGTCATTAACAGAAATAATCGGTTGAAGCGATTACTTGAGCTTCGAGCGCCAGAAATCATTGTCAGAAATGAAAAAAGAATGTTGCAAGAATCAGTTGATTCCTTGCTAGATAATGGTCGTCGTGGTAAAGCAATGACGGGAGCTAATAAGCGTCCACTTAAATCCCTGGCAGATATGATTAAGGGTAAAGGAGGACGTTTCCGTCAAAATTTACTTGGTAAACGAGTCGATTATTCTGGTCGATCAGTCATTGTTGTTGGCCCTCAGCTCAAACTCCATCAATGCGGGTTACCGAAGAAAATGGCGCTAGAGCTATTTAAGCCCTTCATTTTTAATAAGCTAGAAGTAATGGGGATTGCTAGCACGATAAAAGCTGCTAAGCGTGAAGTAGAAAATGAAACCCCTGTGGTTTGGGATATCTTAGAAGAAGTTATTCGCGAGCATCCTGTAATGCTAAATCGCGCACCAACCCTTCATCGCCTCGGTATTCAAGCTTTTGAACCTGTGCTGATAGAAGGGAAAGCAATTCAATTACATCCGTTAGTCTGTGCGGCATTTAATGCTGACTTTGATGGCGACCAAATGGCTGTTCATATTCCACTGTCACTAGAAGCGCAGATGTAGTGTCGAACGTTAATGATGTCGACTAATAATATTCTTTCGCCAGCAAACGGAGAGCCCATAATTGTTCCATCTCAAGATATCGTTCTGGGCCTTTATTACATGACTCGTGAAAAAATGTATGCACAGGGTGATGGGATGTTTTTTCAGGATATGGTAGAAGCCCTTCGTGCATACGAAAATGGTGCAGTAGAGCTGAATGCCAAAATTCAGGTTAGAATTAAAGAAATCGATATGGTTTCTAAAGCAGAAAAAATCCAGCGCTATGAAACGACGGTTGGTCGTGCATTGTTATCCGAGGTTTTACCAGAGGGTCTCTCTTTTTCACTCGTAAATAAGGTACTCAAGAAGAAAGAGATATCGAAGCTTATTAACGCCTGCTTCCGATTATGTGGATTACGTAAAACAGTCATTTTTGCTGATAAGCTCATGAATTTAGGTTTTACTTATGCAACTCGTGGCGGTATCTCAATTTGTGCAGACGATTTACGGATTCCTGTACAAAAAAATGACATTATTAAATCTGCTGAAGCAGAAGTACAAGAAATAGCAACCCAATATACTTCAGGACTTGTTACTCAAGGTGAAAGATACAATAAAGTAGTCGATATTTGGGGACGTGCTGGTGATCAAGTTGCCAAAGCGATGATGGATCAGTTGAGCGTAGAAAATATCTATGATTCATCTTCAAACGAAATTAAGAAAGACGATCATGGTAAACCATTGATGCAAGAATCATTTAACTCTATCTATATGATGGCTGATTCGGGTGCAAGGGTTCAGCTGCTCAAATTAGACAACTGGCGGGTATGCGGGGGCTAATGGCAAAACCAGATGGATCAATCATTGAAACACCGATCACTGCAAATTTTCGTGAAGGGTTGAATGTATTGCAGTACTTCATTTCTACACATGGTGCACGTAAAGGGCTAGCAGACACTGCATTAAAAACAGCAAATTCAGGCTATTTAACACGACGTCTTGTCGATGTGACCCAAGATTTAGTGATTACAGAGAATGATTGTGGCACTGAAGATGGTGTTGTTATGAAAGCCTTGATAGAAGGTGGTGAAGTCATTGAGGCACTTAAAGAAAGGTTATTAGGTCGTGTGACAGTACAAGAAGTAATCAACCCAGACAATCAAACGGTATTATATCCCGCAGGTTTTCTGCTTGATGAGAATGCGGTTGAGCAGATTGAGTTTTATGGTGTTGATGAAGTTAAAGTGCGAACACCGCTTACCTGTGAAACCCGTTATGGATTATGCGCTAAGTGTTATGGTCGTGACTTGGGAAGAGGTTCTCTCGTTGATGTGGGTGAAGCCGTTGGTGTCATTGCAGCGCAATCGATTGGAGAGCCTGGTACACAGCTAACCATGAGAACTTTCCACATTGGGGGAGCAGCTTCGAGAACTGCAGTGGCAAGTCAAATCGAAAGTAAATCAAATGGTGTGATTCAATATTCAAACTCTATCCGTTATGTAAAAAATTCTCGTAATGAATTAATTATTATTTCGCGGAGTGGTGAAGTGATCATTTCTGATGATAATGGTCGTGAGAAAGAACGCCATAAAATTCCTTATGGAGCTACATTACTCGTTCATGATGGTGATGCCGTGAAAATTGGTAAGGTACTTGCGTCATGGGATCCACATACACGGCCGATCATTACTGAGTATAGTGGGAAGGTTCGTTTCGAGAATGTAGAAGAAGGTGTAACAGTAGCTAAGCAAATTGATGATATCACCGGTTTGTCCACACTTGTGGTTATTGATCCGAAACGCCGGAGTACTTCAAGCCAATCCAAAGGATTGCGACCGTTAGTTAAATTCTTGGATGAAAATGAGAAAGAAATTAAAGTGGCCGGTACTGACGTATCAGTAAGTATTACATTCCAAATTGGATCTATTATTACGGTACGTAATGGTCAGCAAGTATCGGTTGGTGAAGTTCTAGCACGAATTCCGCAAGAAACTTCAAAAACGCGTGATATTACTGGTGGTTTACCACGTGTTGCTGAACTATTTGAAGCTCGTTCGCCCAAAGATGCTGGCTTGCTGGCGGAAGTGACTGGTGTTGTGTCCTTTGGTAAAGATACCAAAGGTAAGCAACGCCTGGTTATTACAGATCTTGATAACGTTTCTCATGAGTACTTGATCCCTAAAGATAAGCATGTCATGGCTCATGATGGTCAAGTCGTAAATAAAGGTGAAATCATTGTGGATGGTCCGGCTGATCCGCAAGATATTTTACGATTACAGGGTGTAGAGGTATTAGCGCGCTATATTACGGATGAAGTACAGGATGTTTATCGATTACAAGGTGTAAAAATTAACGATAAGCATATTGAAGTAATCGTTAGACAAATGCTACGTCGCGTCCAGATTACTGAAGCGGGGGATACTTCATTTATTCCTGGGGAGCAAGTTGAAAGAGCGGATGTATTGATTGAGAATGAAAAAGTATTGGCTGAAGGGAAAATTCCTGCAGCTTATAACTATATACTACTAGGTATCACTAAAGCTTCGCTTTCGACTGATTCATTCATTTCGGCAGCTTCCTTCCAAGAAACGACTCGTGTATTGACTGAAGCCGCAATTATGGGTAAACGGGATGAGTTGCGAGGTTTAAAAGAGAATGTGATCGTTGGTAGGCTTATCCCTGGTGGAACAGGATTGTCTTTCCATAATATTCGTAAGAAACAAAAAGCAAAATCTTCTACCGAGTCTAATTTATTAGCAGAAAAGAGTAATGGAGAAGTTGATAATGTTACTCCAATTAACGATAACATGGCCTAAGTAAATTTTTGACTATTATCTGCGGTAGTTTTTTAAGTTGTACATAGCAAATCAATAAAATTCCACCCATATTTTCATTAGAAAAATTTTTAATGAAAATATGGGTTTGCTCCAAAAAATCTGCGATCTTCCATTAATGACAGGTTACCAATATACCTTGTCAGTTTTTGCAGCTATCTTTAATAAATTCCCTTTTTTTGAATGATCATCTAACATGATCAAAAAGAATATTGCAGTGCTATCAAGGATTGGTAACTCTCTGTCATGGTTCAGTAAAATAAATCTCATAAAATTTTGCAGATGAGCTTGCGGGAAATTTCACAATCTAATTTTTTTCAAAAAGTTAAAATTGATCGAGCGCATATTGATGTACTTTTTCAATCGTTAAAGAATCGTGGTTATTCTTTGGTTGGCCCAAAGATCAGTGAAGGTGCAATTATTTACGATTTCCTGGATGTTGTTGATGAGCTGCCGATCGGATGGACAGACGAGCAAGAAGCTGGAACTTATCGTATTAAGCAACGAGAAGATCAAACTTTATTTGGCTATAACTTAGGTCCCCATTCTTGGAAGCAGTTTTTATTTTCTGCGCGCAAAAGAGTCTGGCAAGGACAGAAAACATCTGAGGGTAGTTTCAAAACGGTACAGGAAATAGCGACGCAATCTCAGCGCTATGCATTTATTGGTGTTCGATCTTGTGAATTACATGCGATCCAAATCCAGGATCGGGTTTTTATGAACAGTCAGTATCAGGATACTGAATATAAGCAGAAACGGGCAGATAATTTCATTGTAGCGGTTAATTGCGGGCAAGCCGGAAAGACTTGTTTTTGTACTTCCCTAAATACCGGCCCTAGAGTAAGTCAAGGTTATGATCTTGCATTAACCGAAATTCTTGATAGTGGTACACATTATTTTGTGGTGGAATCTGGCAGTGAGCGAGGATTAGCCGTGTTGCAGGAATTACCCTGTCAATCTGTCAGTAATAACGATTTAGAAGCGGTTGATAAATGTATCGAGAAAGCGGTCGGGCAAATGGGTCGTGCTATCGATACCACGGATATCAAAGCGTTTCTTTATCGAAATTACGATAACAAACACTGGCAGAAATTAGAAGAAAGATGCCTGACTTGTGCAAACTGTACCATGGTTTGTCCTACTTGCTTTTGTTCAAAAATTGAAGATACGACGGATTTGACCGGAGAATATGCCGAACGGTGGCAAACCTGGGATTCTTGTTTTACGATGGATTTTTCATATACTCATGGTGGCGCTGTGCGCGCTTCAACTCAATCACGTTATCGTCAATGGTTAGTGCACAAACTCGCAAGTTGGATTGATCAGTTTGGGACATCAGGCTGTGTTGGTTGTGGTCGTTGCATTACGTGGTGTCCAGTTGGGATCGATTTAACGGAAGAAATAAAAGCACTGAAACAAGCTGAGCGTGAAGCGAAAAATGGTGAAAATTAGAAATATAGAAGCATTATTGCTGGAATCGCCTTTTTTTCAATCCTTTCCACAGGATCATCTCAGATTACTCGCTGAATGCAGTGAAATCGTTCATTTCAATGAAAATGAATTGTTATTGACCGAGGGAGAGAAAGCAGATTATTGCTATCTCATTTTGAGTGGAGGTGTTGCGATCGAGAGTCATTACCCAGGCCGGGAAGCGCTGGTTGTTTCAAAAGTGACGACACAGGGTATCGTTGGTTTTTCATGGTTGTTTCCTCCTTTTCGTAATCAATTCGATGCGCGTGCTGTGACTCGCGGGTCTGCAATAAGGCTCAATGGGTCCTGCTTGTTGCCTATCATCGAAAGTGATCATGCATTGGGATATCATTTATTAAAAGGCTTTTCAGCGATCATGCTGCAGCGAATGCAATCGGCTCGTCGGCAAATGCTGGACGTTTTTGGTCAATCAAAAAACTAGCTCGATGTCACTACAAGCTTTACTCAATAATCCAATGGAGCCGACTCCATTCCGAATTCTACGAGTAAAGCAAGAATTAAAGGATTGTTTTACGCTTATATTGGATTGTAAACAAACACCTTTTCACTTTGCACCCGGTCAATTCAATATGCTTTATATATTTGGCCATGGTGAAGTTCCGATTTCCATGAGTGGAGATCCTAATCAACCCGAGTTACTTGTGCATACCATCCGGAATGTAGGGTCGATTACTGCAGCGTTAGAACAGCTAAGGGAAGGTGATTTTGTTGGGGTTCGGGGTCCCTTTGGGAGTCCATGGCCACTTTCTGAGGCCAAAGGAAAAGATATCGTTATTTTAGCGGGTGGATTGGGTCTTGCACCTTTGCGGCCAGTTATTTATCACACCCTGGAACATCAGCGTGATTATAAAAAAATAACGCTATGCTATGGTGCACGTAATCCTGAAGCGATATTATTTTCGGATGAGCTTGAACAATGGACCCATCGAATCGCGGTGGAGTTAACGGTTGATAGCGCTGGACCAGGATGGTCGGGGCATGTAGGGGTGATTACCGATAGATTGCAACAACAGGTAACTGCTTTAACGAATGCCATCGCCTTTATTTGTGGCCCAGAAATTATGATGCGTTATAGTGCTTATGCTTTAATGGATAGCGGACTTAGTGCAGATCGAATTTATATTTCGATGGAACGTAATATGAAATGTGCAGTGGGGCTCTGTGGTCGCTGTCAATTTGGACCTTATTTTATCTGTCAGGATGGACCGGTGTTCTCATTTGATAAAGTAGAACGATTACTTAAAATTCGGGAAGTATAGGCTTAGCTTATTTTCCTTGGGCTCTTGATAGTTCAAATCGCCGGAGAAAACGTTGAATGGAAGCGGTCGAAAGAAACAAGCCAAAACTCGCAGTTTGGAAATTTGCTTCGTGTGATGGCTGCCAGCTATCGTTACTGGATTGTGAAGATGAGTTGCTCGCACTGACGGAAAACATTCAAATTGCGAATTTTGTTGAAGCTTCCCGTGAAGTGCTGCCGGGACCTTATAACTTGTCCTTAGTAGAAGGATCGATTACTACAGCGCAAGATTTAACACGAATTCAGCAAATTCGCGCGCAGTCGAACTACTTGGTGGCGATCGGTGCTTGTGCAACAGCCGGCGGAATTCAAGCGCTGCGTAATTTCAAAGATGTAAAAGAGTTTATCAATATCGTTTACGCACATCCATCCTATATTGACACCTTGGCGACTTCCACTGCCATTGCTGAACATGTCAATGTCGATTTTGAGCTTCGTGGTTGCCCCATTAACAAACAACAATTGCTGGAAGTAATTAAGGCGTTTCTGCATCGACGAAAACCCAATATTCCCAGTTATAGTGTTTGTATCGAATGCAAACGGCGAGGGAATCCTTGTGTGATGGTGATGGGTAAGCCCTGTCTTGGGCCGGTTACTCACGCAGGGTGTGGTGCAATCTGTCCTTCTTATCAGCGTGGTTGCTATGGTTGCTTTGGGCCAATGGGAAACACCGAATATGAGCGCGCTGGGCGACTGGTTATTACAAAAAGGGATGCCCCAGAAGGATTGGGTGCGCTCACTTCGCGCTTTCAATGTAAATTCGCCTGCTTTCAAAGAAGAAAGCGATAAACATGAATCCAGAGAATAAAACCAGAACCATTAAAGTCGATTATCTGGCGCGGGTGGAAGGGGAAGGTGCGCTGTACCTGAAGATACAAGAAGGAAAACTGGAAGAAGTTCAGCTCAAAATTTTTGAGCCCCCTCGGTTTTTTGAAGGATTCTTGCGAGGTCGTCATTTTAGTGAAGCACCCGACATTACAGCGAGAATCTGTGGAATCTGCCCGATTGCCTATCAGATGAGTGCTGTGCATGCTATCGAAAATGCCTTCAATATTACAATTGGGGGCGCTTTGCGTGATTTGCGCCGACTGGTTTATTGTGGGGAGTGGATTTCCAGTCATGCACTACATATTTTTATGCTTCATGCCCCTGACTTTTTAGGTTATGAGAGTGCCATTCATATGGCAAAGGATTTTCCAGAAAAAGTTGAGCAAGGACTACAGCTAAAGAAAGTGGGTGGCATGCTGATGAGTCTTGTGGGGGGGAGGGAAATTCACCCCATCAATATTCGGGTGGGTGGTTTTTACCGTGCTCCCAGTAAACAAGAATTACAAACGCTCGTGCCAGCATTAAAGCAAGCACGCGAGGATGCGCTTGAAACCGTGCGATGGGTCTCCTCGTTTAATTTTCCCGATTTCGAGCAGCATTATACGTTTATATCATTACGCCATGAAAACGAGTACCCAATGAACGAAGGGCGGATTGTTTCAAACCATGGTCTTAGCATTTCAGCATCCGAGTTTGATGATTATTTTGAGGAAATTCACGTCGCGCATACCAATGCGTTGCACTGCGTGTTAAAAGTAGATCATCATCCCTACCATGTGGGGCCCATGGCGCGTTATGCACTGAATTTTGATCGTTTGCCAGAGCCTATCCAGTGGGAAGCGAAACAAGCAGGGTTGGAGCGTATTTGTCGCAATCCTTTCAAAAGTATTATCGTACGGGCCATTGAAGTTCGCTATGCCTGTGAAGAAGCCTTACGCATCATTGATACCTATACAGCGCCGGCTGTGTCATTTGTTGAAATTGAACCCAAACCAGCAATCGGTTACGCAGTAACGGAAGCGCCGAGAGGCATTCTTTATCATCGCTATCAAATTGACGGTGAAGGGGATATCGTAGATTGCGACATTATTCCGCCTACTTCTCAGAATCAGAAAATGATCGAGAAAGATTTAAAGCAGTTCGTGCCGCGCTATCTAAAGCTATCCGATGAACGCTTGCAATGGTATGCTGAACAAGCGATCCGTAATTACGATCCGTGCATATCGTGTGCAACGCATTTTTTAAAATTGAACGTTGATCGATCATGACTGCAAAAATACTCATCGTTGGGATCGGTAATCGTTACCGGGGCGATGATGGGTTAGGCTGTTTTATCGTCGATGAGCTTAAAAAACAGGCTACCCACGATGTGGAAGTCATCGAACATAACGGCGATCCTGCATCGCTGATTGATTTATGGCAAGGACGATCGCAGGTTATTCTGATCGATGCAGTTTCTTCGGGCGCTGAAATCGGAACCATCCATTATGTTGATTTGCGTCAGCAAGCGTTGCCTGATACGTTCCAGCGCTATTCGACCCATGCATTGGGTGTTGCTGAAGCGGTTGAGTTAGCGCGAGTCCTCGGCAAGTTACCTCCCTACATTATTTTTTGGGGGATTGAAGGTGAAAATTTTGAGACCGATGCCCAGCAATCTGTCCGATTGCGGCAGGCAATAACAGCGCTGCAAGATCGTGTATTGAAAGCAATCAACACTGAAATAGGAGAGAGTCAGCGTGCATGAATTTTCACTGATGGCAGATTTGTTCCGAAAAATGAGTGAAATTTCTAATCGTAACGGTAATCGCAAGATTGTTACGGTACGTGTGAAGCTGGGCGCGTTATCACATATTACCCCGCATCATTTTGAAGAACATTTCATTGATTTTTCAAAAGGCACGCCTGCTGATGGCGCCAAATTAGAAATCGTTCAACTCGACGATCGTAATGATCCGAATGCACAGTCTATTTTGCTAGAAAGTGTCGATCTTGACGTGCAATGAAATCATTCGTCGCCGTTATGCCCTAAAAGGCGCAGTTCAGGGCGTTGGATTTCGACCCTTTGTCTATCACCTGGCGAATGAACTGGGTTTGAAGGGATGGGTTAGAAATGACAGTGCAGGGCTTATTATCGAAGTGGAAGGTGGTGAAGCTAAAATCGCTGATTTTGAAAAACAACTCCAAGACCATAAACCGCAGAATTCCATAGTCAGCCATATCGAATCGTTTAATCTAACGCCGCAGTTCGAGGCAGATTTTAGGATTCTTTTAAGTGACAATCATCCTGAAATCACCACACTGATGCTGCCGGATCTAGCGATTTGCCAGGATTGTATTCGGGAAATGAACGATGCTGCAGATCGTCGCTATCGATACCCTTTTATCAATTGTACGCAGTGTGGCCCACGCTTCTCGATTACGACCGCACTGCCTTATGATCGTCCCAATACGAGCATGGCAGCGTTTGAGATGTGCCCGGAATGTGAGCGTGAATATCAGAATCCGCTGAGTCGTCGCTTCCATGCGCAACCGATTGCTTGTGCCCATTGTGGTCCACAGCTTGAGCTTTGGGATCAGCAGGGTAATCGTGTAGCGTATGGTGAAAGCGCGTTGAGCCAGGCAATCATGCAAATCGAACAAGGTAACATCATTGCCTTAAAAGGGCTGGGAGGATTCCATCTCGTTGCCGACGCAACGCATGATCTTGCCGTGCAAACACTCCGCACGCGTAAACATCGCAAAACGAAGCCCTTTGCAGTCATGTATCCTTGTTTGGAGGCAATACAAGCCGATTGCGTTATCGCTTCCGAAGAGAAAGCGTTGTTATGTTCTGCTGCGGCACCGATTGTCTTGGTGTTACGTAAACCAGGCGCGGTACTTTCACCGTGGATCGCTCCAAATAATCCCTATCTGGGCGTTATGTTGCCTTACACGCCCTTGCATCATCTGCTGCTGCATGCATTAAAGCGCCCGATTATCGCGACCAGTGGTAATCGCGCAAGTGAACCCATCTGTATCGATAATCAGGAAGCGCTCGAGCAACTGCGGGATTGTGCAGATTCTTTTCTAGTCCATAATCGCCCGATTATAAATCGAGCCGATGATTCGATTGTGCGCATCATGGTAGGGCAAACAACCTTACTGCGCAGGAGTCGAGGCTATGCACCTTTGCCTATTGAGCTGAACGAAGCGACGCAGCAGCCGATTCTAGCCGTGGGTGGGCACCTAAAAAATACGGTCGCTTATATGCAAGGGAACCAGTTAATGCTGAGCCCCCATATTGGCGATCTTTCAACCTCAAAAGCGATGGCGGCCCATGAGCAGGCGATTGCAGCCTTTACTGACCTTTATCGAAATTCACCCGAGCAAGTCGTCCATGATGCCCATCCCGATTACTGTTCGACTCGAATAGCCCAAGCCAAGCAGATCGATTGCTTATCGGTGCAGCACCACTACGCGCATGCATTAGCCTGTATGGCAGATAATCGCATCAAGGCGCCGTGTTTTGCTGTGGTTTGGGATGGTACGGGTTATGGTGACGATGGTAGGGTCTGGGGAGGAGAGTTTTTGCAAATAACCGCTGAAGGTTACCAGCGTTTACTGCATTTCCTACCGTTTCCGCTGCCAGGGGGGGATGCGGCGATTCGTGAACCACGCAGATCGGCACTAGGAATTCTCTATACACTGCAAGTCGATCCCGGTTGTCTGACGTTTCCAACAGCGATGTTGGCGCTTTTATGGCAAGCGTTACAACAGCAGATCAATACTCCCCAAACTTCAAGTGTCGGAAGATTATTTGATGCCGTTGCAGCCTTGCTCGGGTTATGCGATCAGAATCAATTTGAAGGGGAGGCTGCGATGTTAGTTGAATTTACCGCGATGCAATCGGATCATAAATTAGTATATCCTTATCATCTTGAACAAGGGATGGTTGATTGGAGGCCAATGTTGCGGGCGATGTTGAATGAACGAGAAAAAGATAAAGCGTGGATGGCACGTCAGTTTCACAATACGCTGGCAGCGATCATCGTAGCGGCTGCGCGCTTGCAGGATCAGCACCATGTTTTGCTGACAGGTGGGTGTTTTCAAAACAAGCTATTGCTTGAAACAGCGCAATTCGAATTACGCCAAGCTGGTTTTGAACCCTACTGGCATCATCGTATTCCACCCAATGATGGTGGGCTCGCAGCAGGCCAGATCATGGCTGCATTGAGGGTAAATCAATCATGTGCCTAGCCGTGCCGGGGGAAATATTACGGATCGAAGGGGCGTCGCCTCTGGAGCAAATGGCGCAAGTGCGGTTTGGCGCCGTTGAAAAATCGGTTTGTCTGGCGTTTGTACCGCAAGCGCAAGTCGGAGACTATGTGTTGGTCCATGCAGGCATCGCGATCAGTATCGTGCAGCAGGATGAAGTGCAGCGTATTTTTACCTACTTAGATGAGATCGGGGAATTGGATCCATGAAATTTGTCGATGAGTTTCGAGACGCGCAGGCAGCCAAAAAATACACGGATGCCATTCACAATCTAGTCACGCGACCTTGGACGATCATGGAGATTTGCGGCGGTCAAACGCATTCCATCGTGCGCTTTGGTATTTTGGATTTATTGCCGACGGGGATCAATCTCGTGCATGGCCCCGGTTGCCCCGTATGTGTGACGCCGCTTGAGACGATTGATAAAGCGCTCGCCATTGCAGCAAAACCGAATGTGATTTTTTGTTCGTTTGGCGATATGCTGCGGGTTCCTGGATCGCACAGCGATCTTCAATCGATCCGAGCCGCGGGTGGCGATGTGCGCATTGTTTATTCACCGCTCGATTGCTTAGCGATTGCACAAAACAATCCAGAACACGCGGTTGTTTTCTTTGCTATTGGTTTCGAAACGACGGCACCCGGTAATGCGATGCTAGTGAAACGCGCTGAACAATTGGGTTTGCGTAATTTGTTCGTGCTCGTATCGCATGTATTAGTACCCCCAGCGATTGAAGCCATTCTTTCATCCCCACAGAATAACGTTCAGGGTTTCTTAGCGGCTGGACATGTCTGTACCATTATGGGAATGCAAGATTATGAGGTGCTCGCGCAGAAGTACCAAGTACCGATCGTGGTCACCGGCTTCGAACCCTTGGACATTCTGCAAGGACTTTATATGTGTATCAAACAACTGGAGCAGGGCACCGTGCGCGCTGAAAATCAATATAGTCGTTCCGTGCTTGTGCAAGGTAACCATCCTGCACAGCAAATCATCGCTGAAGTTTTTCAGGTATTACCGCGTAAATGGCGTGGAATGGGTGAGATTCCGCAGAGTGGCTGGGGGCTGAGCGAAAAATATCGAGCCTTTGATGCCGAACAACATTTTGGACTTGGCGCGATGCAAGTCAATGAACCTCCCGACTGTATCAGTGGGCAAGTGCTGCGCGGGCTGAAAAAACCTAATGAGTGTGCAGCGTTCGGCAAGCGCTGCACGCCGGACCACCCGCTGGGTGCAACCATGGTATCCGGTGAAGGCGCCTGTGCTGCCTATTATAAATATCGCAGGGAGGAAATTGCGTGAGTCAGACATCGTTTGTGGATATGGCCTGTCCATTGCCGATTACCACGCATCCGAGAGTATTGATGGCGCATGGTGGCGGTGGACGCCTCATGAATCAGCTCATCAATGCCATGTTCCGTGCGATATTTACCGAAGTGCAGCCGCACGATGGTGCAGTCATGGCATTTCCACAGGATAAATTGGTGATGACGACCGATTCCTTCGTGGTGCGCCCGCTCTTTTTTCCAGGGGGTGATATCGGCATGATGGCTGTCAACGGCACCATCAATGATTTGGCCATGTGTGGCGCCAAACCCCTTTATCTTTCGGTTGCTTTTATCCTAGAGGAAGGCTTGGAAATGGCTACCTTGTGGCGTGTCATTCAATCCATGCGTCAGGCAGCGGATGCAGCCGATGTGAAGATCGTGACCGGTGATACCAAAGTTGTGGAACGCGGCCATGGGGATGGAATTTACATCAATACCACTGGAATCGGGGTTTTGCAAAGTGAACAATCAATCAACCCTTCCCAAGTGCAATTATCCGATGTTGTGCTGGTTTCAGGGGATATTGGTCGCCATGGTATGGCGGTGTTGATGCAGCGTGAGCATTTATCATTTTCCAGTCCAATCGCGAGCGATTGCGCCCCATTAACGCGTCCAGTCATGGCATTGCTGGAAGCCGGTATCGCAGTGCATTGCTTACGCGATGCTACCCGGGGTGGGCTTGCCGCGGTACTCAATGAAGTTGCGACTGTTTCAGGTTTCCAAATCGATTGTAGCGAAACCGCTATTCCAGTGGATAGCACCGTACAAAGCCTTTGCGAGCTGCTAGGATTCGATCCCTTGCAAATTGCTAATGAAGGACGGTTTGCTTGCTTTGTCGCCGCAAAGGATGCCACACCAGCATTGGAAATATTGCGGCGCTTTGATCCGCGTGCTGCGCAAATTGGTACCGTGGTCGACGGTCGACCGGGTCTAGTTAGCTTACAAACTGCGATTGGGGGTTCGCGCATTTTGGATATGCCATCGGGAGAGTTGTTGCCCCGTATTTGTTGATTACTCGCGTTGATATTGAGATTGAAAAATGAATGAAATGCTGACACCGCAACCTACTCTGCAACGCATTACTCCCGACACGTTGGATGCTATTTTGGCAGAAGTTGCACAGCAGAAAATAACCAGCTTAGCGTTAATTGGCCCTGATGTTGATGTTGATATACGAGGCCAATACAGGGCGGTGAAGCGTTTGAATTTTTATCCTCGTGTTTATCAACTTTCAGTACCCGTTAGCAATTTAGGTGAGAAACTCAAGCGCCTATCCTATTTATCATCACTACTACTTTGGGGAATCTCACTAGAAGTTACGGGAGTCAAGCACCTTGCAAATTTGGTTAATTTGACCACACTTGATCTGATGGAGAGTCGAATTGGAGACGAGGGAGCGAAACACTTTGCAAATTTGGTTAATTTGACTGAGCTTAATCTATATGGTAATGAAATTGGAGACGAGGGAGCGAAACACCTTGCAAATTTGGTTAATTTGACCACGCTTGATCTGGGGTGGAATCGAATTGGAGCCGAGGGAGTGAAACACCTTGCAAATTTGGTTAATTTGACCACGCTTGATCTGGGGATGAGTAAAATTGGAGACGAGGGAGCGAAATACCTTACAAATTTGGTTAATTTAACCACGCTTGATCTGGCGTGGAATCAAATTGGAGCCGAGGGAGCAAAACAGCTTGCAAATTTGGTTAACTTGACCACGCTTGGTCTGGAGCTCAATGGAATTGGAGCCGAGGGAGCGAAGCACCTTACAAATTTGATTAATTTAACCACGCTTGATCTGCGGTGGAATCAAATTGGAGACGAGGGAGCGAAACACCTCGCGAATTTGGTTAACTTGACTGAGCTTAGTCTATATGGTAATCAAATTGCAGACGCGGGCGTTAAGCACTGGGTTGATTTAAAAAAACTTGAGATCCTTAATCTCTCAGAAAACAACATCCAATGGTTAGATCCACTCAGTGAGTTGCTTAGTCTGCGAAGACTTAACCTTGGTCATACCTTGGTAACCGATTTGTCGCCATTGCGCAATTTATTGGAAAGTGGTGTTGCCGCACAGTGGGATGATCTATGCTATGGGGATGGTATTTACGTGGAAAACTGCCCATTAATTCATCCACCGCCTGAAATTGTTTATCAGGGGCACGAAGCGGTGCTGAATTATTTCCGCGAAATCGACGCGCAAGGCGTTGCTTCACTGCACGAGGCCAAGGTATTGATCGTTGGCGAAGGGCGTGCTGGGAAAACCAGCTTGTTGTGTCGGTTGTATCAGCCGGATCGGCGGTTACCGACTGAAGATGAGACCACACGCGGTATTGCCATTCAGCGTTATGATTTTGCTACCCCTGCGGGTAAAACTTTCCGGCTCAATGTGTGGGATTTTGGTGGACAACAAATTTATCACACCACGCATCAGTTCTTTTTGACTAAAAATTCGTTATACATTTTAGTCGACGATACGGCCAAGGATTATCGTTCGGTTACCGATGAGGGTTTCCGCTATTGGTTTGAAGTCATCGATTTGCTGAGTCAACACAGTCCAGTGCTGATTTTTCAGAATGAAAAAGGTGGACGTACTAAGTCTATCGATATCGCGGGCATCAAAGGCCGTTTTGATAATGTCAAAGAGGTTTTTCAAGGGGATTTAGCCCATCCTCGATCTGTTGATAAATTGGCGCAGGCCATTGCGTATTATGTACAGCAATTGCCACATGTGGGTGAGCAAGTGCCGGCCAAGTGGGTTGATATCCGCCAAGCACTGGAACAGAAAGCGCAACACACTCCTTATATTACCCTGCAGCAATACTTTGATCTCTATAAGGAGTATTTGCCATTTGATCGTGCAAAAGCATTACGGTTAAGCCAATATTTGCACGATCTCGGTGTATTTTTGCATTTTCAGGATGAGGATGTGCTGGGTAAAACGGTAATTTTGCAGAACCGTTGGGCAACCGAAGCAGTTTTTCGCATGATCGACGATGAAGCCGTGAAAGCACGGTTAGGACGGTTTACCATTGCTGATTGTGAACGTATTTGGGCAGATTCTGAATATCGTGACATGCATGCTGAACTGCGTGCCTTGATGGAAAAATTCGAGTTGTGCTATGCCCTGCCTGATTTACCAAAAAATGCTAAAACTTGGTTAATGCCGCAATTGCTATCCCCTTCGATGCCTAGCACGTTAGCAGGCTGGGAGCTGCCCGGTGATTTAGTGTTGACGTATCGTTACCAGTTTCTGCCGAAAGGATTGGTCAATCGCTTGATGGTCAGGAAGCATCTCTATGTGGAACGTCCTGATTTGGCCTGGGTGAATGGCGTGTTATTCGAAGCGGCGGGTGACAGAGTTTTGGTACAAGCCACTGCGCGCGGCAATGAAATCGTGTTGCGTGCGCGGGGGGCTGAAGCTAAAACCTTGCTTGGTATTATCGCAGCCGATCTCGATGCGCTGCATGGAAGCTTTAGCGGACTGGAAAGTAAACTGGAAAAACTGATTCCGTGCATTTGTAAACAGTGTGCTGCGACTGCGATTCCGGAAATGTACAACTATCAACGACTGCTGAAACGCAAACAGGATGGCAAGCTGAGCATCGAGTGTCCAGCAAGCTATGAGGATGTGAGTATTTGGGAATTACTCGATGGTTTTACACCGGCTTCGCGAGCGACTGAAATGCCCAATCGTTTGTCCACGGAAGCGATTCCAATTCCGCAGCCGGAACCCAGGACCATCAAGATTTTCCTAGCTTCATCAGAAGAGTTAAGGAAAGATCGCGACGATTTTGATTTGTATTTCCGGCAACGCAATGATGCGTTAAGAAAAGAAGGGGTTTATCTGGAAATTAACCGTTGGGAAAATTTTCTCGATGCAATGTCTGAAACGCGCTTGCAGGAGGAATATAACCAACAAGTTCGCGCCTGTGATCTCTTTGTTTGCTTATTCATGACCAAAGTTGGTAGCTACACTGAAGAAGAATTTGATGTCGCTTACCAGACTTTTAAGCAAAACGGTAAACCTCATATTTATACTTATTTCAAAGATGCGCCGACTTCAATGGCACGGATTGATAAGGCTGCGATGCAGTCATTGTGGCAGTTTCAAAACAAACTTGAAGTAATGGGGCATTATTGGACTGAATACGACCATATTGAACATTTGAAGCGCCATTTTGCTGATCAATTAGAAAAGTTGTTAATGGATAGCAAACTTTAATCGGGTACTCCAGTAAGAATCTCGCATTTATCAATGCACAAGAATCTGTAGCAAAGCATCTAAGCCCAAGGATAATCGAAAGCATTACGAAGGGCTAGTGAAGATTTTTCGTGCTGCTTTAATCAAATAATTGACCTTCGGCATCGATTGGCAGGATTGATGCCATCTGATATTCCAGGAATGACAGTAGTAGATGTGGCTTGCTTAGCTGCTTTGGTAGACTTGCTGCGTCGGCTTGTATAACTAAAAAAATGCTTTACAATGAATCACTTGTGGGGTTTTTATATCACACAAGAATAATTATCATTAATCTTTCTAATATGATTATCAAGCATACGATAAGGAGTAGATTATGAAACATAAAAATAGCTTCGTGGCCTTGTTTGCTATCGGTTTCGTTTTTTTCATGAGTAATGGTTCTGCAGCCCCCATAAATTTCCTTGCAGCGGGGAGTAATGCTGCAAGTATTCAAGCAACCGTTGATAGTTTTAGAAATACGTTAGGAAATTTAAATGCAAATCAACCCGCGGAGTTTGTTGGCGGTCGACGAGAAATCAATTGGGATGCAGTGCCAGATGCGGTTTCAGATCCTAATGCTTTCCCAGGTAATTTTTTTAATGGCAGTGTTGTAGGGCGAGCGCGTGGAATTGAATTTGATCCTACGGGTTCTACAACTGGCTTCCAAGTTAGTTCACTAACTAACCCAGCTTTTGGTGCGCCAGGCCAGTTTCAGGTATTTTCTCCTGAAAAACTATTTCGAACGGTGGGTGGCGATGAATTTGATATCCGATTCTTTTCTCCGTCAGATCAAGTAACATCTGTATTGACAACAGGATTCGGAATGGTTTTTACCGATGCAGATCTTGGTACTCTACCTACATTAGAATTCTTTGATGCTCAAGGTAATCTGTTGCACTCACTGACGGGGCAGGCAACCGGAAGTTTTGGTCTTGGATTTATGGGAACAGTATTCGATACTGCCGTTGTTTCCCGCATTCATGTGACGATTGGTGACGCAAATGGCTTAGTCATGGATGATTTTATTTTTGGAGAACCAACACGGCAACAAAATCAAATTCCTGAACCAAGCTCCTTGGCATTGATGTTTGCAGGCGCTTTTTATTTAACTAGAAAATTAACTCGACAAGCTTTCAACTAAGAGTGGGTCGATTTCAGTAATAGCTACCCTAAATTAGGCAGCAAGTTAACTAACTTGCTGCTTCCCCAAGAATTTTAGTTATTTTTCTGCAACGAAGCAGGAATAATCAACTCCAATCGATTCTACTGGTTGATTGATTTGCGCCAATAATCGATCCCCCGTATTTGTGCTGCTGTCAGCCACATTCTGAATCGCAATGACCCAGAATGACGATAGGGTAATCGTCTTTTAATTACTCGACCAAGATTACTATTGTGCACAGTTCTTGGTTAATAAATATACTGATTAGGCTATTGTAACAAGTTGATAAATAGAACAATATAGTGCTTAATCGGTTAGAGATGAGAAAGTCGAAGTTAGAACTTATGTAACGTGTTATTGGGAAATAGCTAATATTCCATTGTGTTTTATCTGCGATGAGCAGAATCAAGATTTAATCGGGGTTATGAGTTAATGACGCATCAGAATATGCAGATTATGGAAGCTTCCTCTATTTTTTTTTGTGGTTATCATCAAAAAGAATCTTACCGACGCTTATGGTATTGGTGCTTATTTATTAGCGTTGAAGTAATTTTTTTATCAGGACTGTTGTTATTTTCAATCAATGCAGCAAGAGCTGATGAGTGGATTTACAGAATGCAGCAGGGTGATAACCTTTGGAATTTAACAGAGCGGCATCTAACCCACTTGAAATTTGTTTTACCCCTTCAACGCTTGAACCACATTCAGAATCCATTTCAAATCCCGCCTGGAACTGAGATACGAATCCCAATTCAATGGGCCCGCCAGCAGTCGAGTTCTGCTTTAGTATTGCGCGTTTTTGGTGAGGCTCAGTTGAGGCGGCAAGGCTTGGCCCAGCCTTTACCTGTTGTAGATGGTATGCAAATTTTCCCTGGGGATGCAATTAGTACTGGAGAGGACGCTTATGTCACGTTTGAGTTTGCAGACCAATCCATTTTGAGATTGCAAGATAATAGCGAATTACGATTCGAACGATTAGAAATTCTGGGTAATAGCGCTGTCGTTAGCACAGAGGTTAATTTGCAAAAAGGGCGGACAGAAAGTCAGGTCCCCAAGCATTCTCCAATAAACAGCCGTTTTAGAATCATTACACCTTCTGCCGTGAGTTCAGTCAGGGGAACCGATTTTCGGGTCGGAGCAAACAATGATCGTGCGACGATGAACGAAGTCATTGGTGGTTTAGTTCAGGTTAGTAACCAACATCAATCAATTAATATCCCGAGTGGTTTTGGTGTGTTGGCAGAAGCGAACAGTAAATCATTACAATCTGTCCCGTTACTACCCCCACCTGACCTAAGTGAAACGCCTTCCCTGTACGAGCGTATTCCCTTAAATATTCCGGTGAGGCCATTATCAGGGGCGAGCGGTTATCGAGCCCAGATTGCACTCGATGAGAGTTTTACGCAGCTTATAACAGATTTTGATACTGCTAGTTTGCCCATAAGGGGTGGAGAGCTTCCGGATGGGGATTACTGGCTTCGGATTCGAGGTCGTGATTCACTGGGTCTGGAAGGTTTTGAAGCAAAATTACCAATCCGTCTTAATGCACGTCCGGAACCGCCATTTATAATAGCGCCTCAGCATGATTCGGTCGTGGAAAATCAGAGCCCCGAGTTGCAGTGGGCGCATCAACCGGAAGTGGCGCACTATATTATTGCGATTACGCAAAAAGACAGTAATTTTTCTACACCGATAATCTATGAGCCCGAGGTGAAAGGAAATCGTTATCAGCTCAATCAGTCTTTGGAGCCGGGTGATTATGTGTGGAAAATTGCAGCGGTATCTGCAGTAGAGGGAATAGGTCCCTACAATGATCCATTATCTTTTCGTGTTCCCGTTCCAGGACCCGCGCTGGAATCAACCGATGTGAGTGATCAAAATATCAGCTTTTCTTGGGCAGCGACCGAACCAGGGCAATATTTTCATTTTCAGTTTGCGCGGGATGAGGATTTTAAGCAGCCGATTGTAGACACGTTTATTCATGAATCTAAAATTACCTTACCGCGCCAGGATAGTGGGCGCTATTACTTACGCATTAAAATCATTGAAGCAGATGGTACGCACGGTTCATTTAGCCCCGCTCAAATGATTGAGATTCCATCAAAGTATCCTTATTGGTTGTTTCTCCTCTTGCCTTTGATTGGCTTATTGTTATGAAGGTGAGTTTTGATTTTTGGAACAATTATTCTTTTCGATCTGCATTATTGATAATCGTTGTAGCTTGCTTACCTTTTACGGGTTGGTTAGAACGTTTTGACTGGATGATTTATGACAAGATTTCCTATTGGAAGCAATTTATCCCTGATGATCAGATCGTTATTATTGCAATTGATGAAAAGAGCTTACAGACCATTGGTCGTTGGCCGTGGTCGAGAAGAATTCATGCAGAACTGATTGATCGACTTCGCCAGGCGGGACGTAATGTTGTTGCGTTGGATTTTCTCATGGCGGAATCAGATGATAACGATCCTGAGGGCGATAGGTTGTTGGGATTGGCGATTGCTCGACATGGTGCTGTGGTGCTTCCGATTGCACCCATTGTTGAACCTGATTCGCAAAAAATTTCATTGGTTCAGCCATTACCGATGTTTCAACGTAATGCGCTATTGGGGCATGTCGATGTGGAACTTGATTATGATGGGGTGGCACGCCGACTTTTTTTATTTGCGGGCGTGAATTCGCCCGATTGGCCTGCACTTGGCTATGTGTTAGTCCGGAAAGCAGGAGGCATCAATGCAGTTAGTGATTCTGATTATCTCATTCGAAGTGAAATTAATATTCCGGGCACGAGTGATTATTGGGTTCGTTCTCATGAGGTACTCATTCCTTTTGCCGGTTCTCCGGGAACCTATCCCAGAATATCGTATGAGCGAATCCTGAATGATGATTTGGTTCTTCAGCAGTTAAATAACAAGATCATCATCGTTGGGATGGAAGCGATTGGGTTGCATTCCGGATTTACAACGCCTGTGACTTCAAATCATCGTTTGATGAGCGGTATCGAATGGCATGCTAATGTGGTGAATATGCTGCATAGCGGTAATACGATTAATCCCCTGGCTAAATTTTGGATTGTTTTCATTTCGATTATTTGGGTGCTGATTGCCCTAATTGGAGTAAATTTCATACAAAGAAATAAAGTCATTTTTTTATTGATGACGGTCATGGCGCTAGGTATGTTACTCGTCTGGATCATGTTTGATTTTTTTCATGTTTGGATTGCACCTAGCGCGGGGTTAATTGGTCTAATTTTGGTTTATCCATTATGGAGTTGGTCGCGTATTAATGAATTTATGCAATCACTCTTTATTACCAAAACGTTCTCATTCAACGCCCTTGAATCAGTAGGAGATGGCGTGATAACGACAGATGCTGAGAGTCGGATTGTTTATATGAATAGTGAGGCGGAACGATTAATCGGTATCGGTATTGAGCAGCTTAAAGGTAGTTTATTGTATGAATTACTCGATATTAAAGTGGTGCGACGCAGTAGAAGTATTGAAATACGTGAAATCAGCACGTTAGTTAAAAATATCCCTCAGTTGCAAGACCAATATCGTTTAAAGAATTACGATGAAAGTAAGCGTATGGTTCGAGTAATGCATCAATCATTGTTTGATGAGCATAAAGTTTTGATGGGGTCAGTGGTAACGATTTCAGATATTACTGATACGGTAGAACTTAAACAGCAAGTTTCCCATCAGGCGCACCATGACTCATTGACAATGCTGCCTAATCGAACTTTGCTATTAGCTAAACTTGACCAAATGGTGGAGTCTGCGCAGCAAACGACTTCAATTTTTGCTGTTTTTAATATTGTTATCGATGAATTTAAGAAAATTAACGATGCCCTGGGCCATCGCGCTGGTGATTCACTTCTGAAACTGGTAACGCAACGTTTGCAAGCAATCATTGGAGAGCAAAATGTGATTGCACGTTGGAGTGGAGATGAATTTATGGTGCTATTCGCTTCTGCACAAGATGCGCTGCAATTGGTTCCTAACGTTGCTCAGGATATTATTGACAGTATCAGCCACCGATTTGAGTTGGATGGGCAAGAAATTTTCGTAACGGCTAGTATTGGTATCAGTTTGTACCCTCAAGATGGGCAAACCGGGGAATCAGTATTGAGTCACGCTGCAAGTGCGATGGGGCTAGCAAAACAGCACGGTGGTAATCAATTTAGCTTTTATTTACCGGATAAAGTTACTGATTGGACTAAGGACAAGTTAGCACTTGAAAAGGATTTCCGCCTTGCGCTTAAGAACAATGAGTTAGATGTTTTTTTTCAACCGATTATTAATGTTCAATTGAGGCGTGTTGTCCGTATGGAGGCGCTTGTTCGGTGGATACATCCGATTCGAGGTTTTTTACCGCCAGGGGATTTTGTACCCATGGCAGAGCAAATCGGCTTGATTAATCAAATGGGTGAACTCGTATTATATAAAGCTTGTAAATTGGCACGTGAGTTGGAGAAAATAGCGGGGCCAATTAGTATTTCAGTTAATGTAGCACCCCGCCAATTATTACAAAAGGGTTTTATCCAGATCGTTGAGACGATTATCAACGAGGTTGGTTTACCAGCTGAACTGCTAGTGCTTGAAATAACTGAAAGTGCAATTATTGGCGATATGGTACTTGCTTCTGAAATACTTTCCGACCTAAAGTCCTTGGGCATATTAATCGCGCTAGATGATTTTGGAACTGGTTATTCTTCGCTTAGTTTACTGCGTGAGCTGCCAATCGATATTCTAAAAATTGATAAATCATTTATTCGAACGATTGATGGTAATGTGCATGACTTTACCATTGCACAAACGATTATTGGTCTTGGTAAAAATCTTGGAAAAACAGTAATCGCTGAGGGGGTTGAGACAGCCAACCATATGAAAATTTTGCGAGATCATGCCTGTTATCTGCAGCAAGGTTTTTATTTTAGTCGCCCATTGCCTTTTGCGCAGCTAATACGGTATTTTGAAAAGAACGAGCTAGCGGTTGCAACTTTATGCGAATATTCTCCAACTGATTAATTCGCAACTAATTTATAGCAGAAAATCACTAAACTAAGATGATAAGGAGCATTAAATGATGCAATTACTGAATAGGTATCGCAATTTTGGGTTCATTTTTATGGGGATTGCACTGACGATTTTGCCGCTTGCTGCAGTGGCTGAACAAATTGGCAGCGTATCGACCAAATTCAAAGTGCTAGGTCCCAATGATAAAATCGTAATCGAAGCATTCGATGATCCCGATATCAAAGGGGCAACCTGTTATCTGAGTCGCGCCAAAACAGGGGGTATCAGTGGCGCTGTCGGTGTTGCAGAGGATACTGCCGATGCCTCGATTGCTTGTCGGCAAATAGGTCCCATTCAATTATCGGATGAAGTTAGAAACGGTAAGAAAGATGGGGATGAAGTATTCAAGAAAAGTACTTCATTACTATTCAAATCGTTACAGGTCGTTCGTTTTTATGATGCTGAACGCAATGTTCTGATTTATCTTGCTTATAGCGATCGAATTATTGAAGGTTCTCCGAAGAATAGCATTTCAATCATTCCGATAATGACGTGGCGTTGATAATTTGGCTTTAATCAGAAGACGAGTTAGCTTGTTAGCGACTGAAAGAATTTAAATCGTACTTTCGTCGCATTGCTGACGACAAAACTTTCGCTATAATTACGAGATTTATATCTTTTTAACAACGAGCAGTATTTCCATGCAGTTATTTGCTTTTGGTATCAATCATAATACAGCGCCACTGAATATACGTGAGCAAATTGCTTTTCCTCAAGACGTGATGGAGCATGCATTACATGATTTAGTAGAACATCAAGCTGTCAAAGAAGCTGCCATCGTTTCAACTTGTAATCGGACGGAAATCTACTGTAGTACCGATAAGCCTGATGCTGCAATTCATTGGCTGACAGATTTTCACCATTTGCCAGCTAGAGAGCTCGATCCTTATCTTTATAAGTTTCCGCGTGAACAAGCTGTGAAACATGCGTTTCGTGTCGCGAGTGGACTCGATTCCATGGTGCTGGGAGAGCCTCAGATTCTCGGTCAAATGAAAAATGCGATTAAATCAGCAGAAAGCGCTGGAACGCTTGGATTGCTACTACATAAATTGTTTCAGCGTACTTTTTTTGTTGCAAAAGAAGTGAGAACTTCGACTGAGATCGGTGCATGTTCTGTTTCTATGGCAGCGGCGGCTGCGCGCCTTGCAGAGAGGATCTTTGAAGAGATCAGTGAGCAGAGCATCTTGTTCATTGGAGCAGGTGAAATGATAGAACTCTGTGCAAGTCATTTTGCAGCGCGATCGCCTAAGCGAATCACAGTGGCTAATCGAACAGTAGAACGTGCAGAGAGCTTAGCGAAGCGCTTCAATGGCTATCCGATTTCACTCAGCGAATTGCCTGAACAATTAGCACTTCATGATATTGTTGTGACCAGTACCGCCAGTCCATTGCCTATTTTAGGGAAAGGAATGCTTGAGCGCGCGATTAAGCTTAGAAAGCACCGACCTATTTTTATCGTTGATTTAGCAGTTCCGAGGGATGTTGAGCCCGAAGTGGCTGAATTAGATGATGTGTTTTTATATTATGTAGATGATTTGGCAGATATCGTTAAAGAAGGGCTTGATGCAAGGCTTGGTGCGGTGGCGCAGGCGGAGACAATTATCGAAACCAATGTTAGTGACTTTATGCGTTGGATGGCGACGCGTGAGTTGGTTCCAACGATTAGAGCGCTTAGAGATCAGGCAGAACGTTTTCGTCGACATGAGCTAGCGCGAGCTTCTAAATTGCTCGCAAAAGGTGAAGACCCGATCAAAGTACTTGAATCATTTAGTAATGGATTAACCAATAAATTTTTGCATCTTCCTTCTAATGCACTTAATCATGCGAATGATCAGGAGCGTGATCAACTCGTTGAGCTTATAAACCGGCTGTATCAGCTTCACCGTCCGCAATGAACAAAAGTATTGCAGAACGTCTCACACGTTTAAGTGTGAGACTAGAAGAACTAAATCAACTTTTGAGTAGTGAGAAGGTAACAACGGATTTAGATAATTACCGGAAAATTACCCGGGAACGTTCAGAGATTATTCCTGTCGTTGAGTTATATCATGCGCACCAACAAACTGAGCTGGATATTCAAACTGCGAAGGAAATGAGTGCAGATCCTCATTTACGTGATTTTGCAGAAGCGGAGCTTATTACTGGAAAGGAGAAGTTACAACAGATTGAAACGGAGTTACTTAAACAGCTTCTCCCTAAAGATCCCAGTGATGAGCGCAATATCTTTCTTGAAATTCGAGCAGGAACAGGGGGAGATGAATCTGCGTTGTTTGCTGGTAATTTGTTCAGGATGTATGCACGGTTTGCAGAGCGGCAGGGATGGCAAGTTGAAATCATTTCTCAGAACCCATCGGATGTCGGTGGTTATAAGGAGATTATTGCTCGGATCATCGGGTATGGCGCTTACTCACGGCTAAAATTTGAATCAGGGGGGCACCGAGTGCAACGTGTTCCTGTAACAGAAACGCAAGGTCGGGTGCATACTTCTACTTGTACAGTAGCTGTGATTCCGGAAGCAGATGAAATTGCCAGTGTAGAACTCAACCCAGCCGAATTAAGAATCGATACATTCCGTGCATCTGGTGCAGGTGGGCAACATATTAACAAGACTGATTCAGCTGTCCGTATTACTCATTTGCCAACCGGTATTGTTGTTGAGTGCCAAGAAGGTCGGTCACAGCATAAAAATAAAGCGCAGGCCATGAGTGTACTTGCAGCAAGAATTCTTGATAAGCAAACCAGGGAACAGCAAGCAGAACAGGCAGCGACTCGAAAATCATTGGTAGGAACTGGGGAGCGATCAGAGCGTATTCGTACTTATAATTTTCCCCAAGGCCGGGTAACGGATCACCGTATTAATCTTACCCTCTATAAAATGGATCAAATTATGGATGGAGATATCGGGGAATTGTGCTCAGCATTGATGGCCGAACATCAGGCTGCTCAATTAGAGTCTTTGATGGAGCGTTAATAATATCTCTGGTAATTGTGAAGTTCTTGAAGTCCATTCATCTTGCAATTCCAGTGTTATTGATCGATTACAACTGAAATAGGCTGGATGCAAATGCCAGTAACGATTGTCCAGCTGCTTAACGATGCTAAATATCATGTAAGCGATGTTGATGCGCGATTGTTGCTGCAACATGCACTGCAAGTATCCCCTGTTTTTTTAGCAGCCTATTCAGATGAGTTTGTTAATGCTGAGAAAATAACGTGCTTTTATTCATTGCTGCAACGAAGAATCAATGGTGAACCGATAGCTTATATCATAGGCCAGCGTGAGTTTTATGATTTGACTTTTCATGTTACACCTGCAGTTCTCATTCCACGGCCTGAAACTGAAACATTGGTTGAGCTTGCTTTAGCTAGCATCCCAATGGATCGTAGCTATACTGTGCTTGATTTGGGGACAGGGAGTGGGGCTATTGCGCTTACCCTTGCTAAGCATAGGCCCCTTGCGCAAGTTATGGCGATCGATTTATCTGCTGAAGCACTAGAGGTCGCCCAAATGAATGCGACATTACTTGAGGTAGACAATGTACATTTTACCTTGGGAGATTGGTTTCAAGGCATTGTTGGACAATATGACTTAATTGTTTCTAATCCACCTTATGTAGCGATTGGGGATCCACACCTTGATCAAGGGGATTTACGTTTCGAGCCCCAGATTGCGTTGTCAGCGCCTGAAGATGGTATTGCATGTATTCGCACCATTATTGCGCAAGCCCCTCAATTTCTGTGCGCTGGTGGACAGTTACTATTGGAACATGGTTACAACCAGGCTGCTCAATGTAGACAGCTCCTTGCACAAGAAGCAAGTTTTATTAATATCTTTTCATACCCTGATTTAGCAGGTATTCTACGCATAACAGGTGGGCAGCGAATCTGATTATTGTGTGAGTCGATAAAGATGGTTATCCATTTGCAAGTGATCAATATTTGCTTAGACCCCTGACTACTAACTTTTCGTATGAGCAGTAGCTGATTTTATTAATTAATTTTATTAATTTGTGAGGATTTTGAGTGTGACTACCAGTGAATCAATTGAGCAACTAATCAGTTCAAACCCAGTTGTTTTATATATGAAAGGTACTCCAAGCCAACCACAGTGTGGTTTTTCTGCTAATGCAGTAAAGATATTGAATGCCTGTGGTGTAACAAACTTTGTTGCAGTAGATGTTTTGAGTGACCCTGAAATTCGGCAAGGAATTAAAGATTTCTCTAACTGGCCAACAATTCCTCAACTATATGTCAATGGTGAATTTGTCGGAGGTTCGGATATCATGACGGAAATGTACCAAAACGGTGAACTCAAGAAATTACTAGAGAAGTAACTTTTTCCTGAGCGTACTTAGTTGTGCGCTAGCTGATCGCGGTGGCGATGACCCAATAGCGAGCTAATTTTCCAACTGCAATGAATAAGATAGCATAAAACCAGTGAATGCGAAGCCAACCTGCTGCAACACAAAGTGCATCTCCAATAATGGGTAACCACGACAGCAGTAATATGGGGGAGCCATGACGATGAATCCACTCGAGGCTTCGCAGGCTGTTATTAGTTTTCTTCAAAATAGCTTTTTCATCCGGAAGAAATCGACCGATCAGGTAAGAGCTCATTCCACCTAGGGTATTGCCGATTGTTGCAACACTTAATGCTGAAGTAAATAACTCGGGATAAGCCATTAGCACACCGATCAATACAGCTTCTGACCCCCCCGGTAGAAGGGTTGCAGCTAAGAAACTACTTGTGAATAGCGCAATTAAGCTTGATTCTTCATCCATGACGTTATGTAATTAAATGAGGTTAATTCTGAATTAATTTATACCATTTTTGGCAGGTACAAAAATTGAAGTCTGAGAAGTTGAGTATTTTATCTATTATTATTTTTGCATTGTGTGTTGGCCTTCTTGCAGGGGCAGGTGCTGGTAATGATCATATTCTTCCTATTACAATGATTACAGCTGTTGTTTTAATTGCGTCACGCGACAAAATTGCTGCAAGGAGTAATGCTGTGAGTGATGAGCTGAGCAATAGCGATTTACAATCAAACCATCATTTAGAAAATTATTATACATGGTCAGAATTGAATCAGTTTCAATATGAGGTTAAAAGCAATTCTTATCAAGGTGCGATTAATCAATTACTACAGGAGAATACATCGTCCCCTGCCACAGTATCTATTGACGTGCCACTGATTTTAAATGCACATTTAATTCCTGATAGTGATCATTTATATGATAAGAACGCTGTTAGAATCGACACTCATGATCGAACTATCGGATATTTAAGCCCAGAAGAAGCACTGATTTTTCATCAGCGGCTAAGTCAGCAGGGTTTGACCAATCAAGTAACGATGTGCAGGGTACTTATTGATAAAAAGCGTGATAAAGTGAATAAGACCGATATTTATAAAGTGAAATTGGATATTGAGCCTTTTCTTGTTCCTGAGAAGAATAATATAAAGAGCGAGTAATAATGTTGTTGGGTGATCCTGTCCTTTAATTGATTAGGATTGGGGAAATAAAAAAATTAATTAATAGAAAAAACTTGGGTAATTCTACTTAAAACACTGTTATAATTGCGGGTTTTTAGAATTCTCTAGTGAGAAAGGGGTAATAAAGATTTTATGACTACAGTTAAAGTTAAGGAAAATGAGCCATTTGAAGTTGCAATGCGTCGTTTTAAACGCGCAGTAGAGAAAACAGGTTTGCTGACCGAGTTGCGAGCTCGTGAGTTTTACGAAAAACCTACTGCTGAGCGTAAACGTAAACTTGCAGCAGCGGTGAAGCGGACTTATAAACGGTTACGTAGTCAGCTGTTACCTCCTAAGCTTTACTAAGTAGAGTCTCGATTTATTGACCATCGTGATCATGGACTTGAAACAAAAAATTGCAGATGATATGAAAGCAGCAATGCGTTCAGGTGATTCGAAGCGACGTGATGCAATTCGATTGTTACAAGCCGCAATCAAGCAGCGAGAAGTCGATGAAAGAATTACACTGGATAATGTAGCGATTACAGCAGTCATCGAAAAAATGCTGAAGCAGCGAAAAGATTCTATTACACAGTATGAAATGGCTAAAAGACAAGATTTGGCCGAAGCAGAAAAATTCGAAATAGAAGTTTTGCAAACCTATATGCCACAACCTTTGAGTGAAGAGGAGATTATTCAAATCATAAATGAAATAATTGCCTCGGTCGGTCAATTAGACCAGCAAAGCATGGGTAAGGTTATGGCGGCATTAAAGCCAAAATTAGCGGGGCGCGCAGATATGGGTTATGTATCTGGATTAATTAAAGAGAAAATAAAAGCACTGACTTAATCGAGTATTCGTAGGTAGGTTCTTGAGGATTTAATTAAGGAAAGTCATTGGGTTGTTTTAAGTCTTAACTACCTTCCCTATTTAATAAATGATTTCACAATCGTTTATTCAGGAATTACTTAATCGCATTGATATCGTTGATATTATCGAGCAAAGTATTCCATTAAAAAAATCGGGTAGCAATTATGTTGCATGCTGCCCTTTCCATAATGAAAAAACTCCCTCATTCTCAGTAAATCAATCGAAACAGTTTTATCATTGTTTTGGGTGTGGTAAGCACGGAAACGCTATTAATTTTTTAATCGAATTTAGCGGAATCAGCTTTATTGATGCAGTTGAAAATTTAGCTGTTCAGGCTGGTATGCCAATGCCTGATAAAACGGTTATTACTGCAGCAGCTAATCGATCAAGTTCAAGATTAAAAGTTGATACTGAGATCGATAACCAGGAGCCTATTGAGAAAAAACAGGATAATCAAGTTATGCAACGCATGACTGATCAGCTGCAGCGAGCAGCTGATTATTATCGGGAACAATTGAAACATGCAACTAAGGCCATATCATATTTAAAACAACGTGGATTATCGGGAGAAATTGCTGCTCGCTTCAAGATTGGTTATGCGCCCGATGAGCTAAGGAGTCTCTCACAAATTTTTACTGACTATGATCGAGATGAATCAGAAAATTTATTGTTAAAAAATGGCCTGATTATTAAAAGTAATAATGGTAGATATTATGATCGGTTCCGAGCGCGTATTATTTTTCCAATTCTTAATCAAAAAGGGCAGATCATTGGCTTTGGTGGACGAGTGATTGATGAGAAGGGTGGGCCAAAATATTTGAATTCGCCTGAAACATCGTTGTTCATTAAAAATCGGGAATTGTATAATTTATTTTTAGCTCGCAAAGCGATTCGAGAATCAAGGCGTGTCCTGGTTGTTGAAGGATATATGGATGTCGTTGTGCTGTCGCAATATGGCATCGAATATGTTGTAGCAACCTTAGGGACAGCGACCACCTCGTCACATATTCAAAAGCTTTTGCGCCAAACTGATGAAATTATATTTAGCTTTGATGGTGATAATGCGGGTAAGAAGGCAGCTTGGCGGGCATTGGAAACGAGTCTCGCTCACTTGAAGGACGGTAAAAAGATAAGTTTTCTTTTTTTACCCGATGGCGAAGATCCTGATAGTTTTATTCGTAAATTTGGTAAGCAATCATTTGAATCGCTCTTTGAGAAAGCAATTCCTCTATCTGATTTATTGATCGGAGAATTGTCTTCGCGAGTTAATCTTGAATCGAGCGAGGGTCGGGCCGCATTGATTCAAATCGCAAAGCCATTGATCCAATTAGTTTCTGCACCAATATTGAAATTAATATTAATAAAACGGCTTTCTCAGTTAACTGGAGTGAATCAAGAAGCGTTAACCAAGATTTTTGAAAGTAAGCTTAAAAATGCTAATTCTCAGTCAAGTAAGCAAATTGAAAGTTTGAGATTGCAACCTATCTCACCTTATCATAAATTAATCAAAATTTTGCTCGATGATCCACGTTTTGTAAACAAATTAGATCGTGATTTATCTTGTCTTCTTAACGCTGCACCTCAGCAAACTGTGCTTGCATTGGAAGCGTTAGTGAGTTTTTATAAATCGTTATCGTCACAGGAATTAGAAACTCAGAAAATTACTGAAACGCTATTGTATTTTTCTGAAACGATGCATGCTGAAGAACTCAATAAGACAACAGAACTCAAATTAGGATGGGAAACTGAAATCGATTTGGAAGCAGAATTTTTAGGCTTATTATCTAGAATTAAGGATATGCAACGTAAGGAGAGAATGACGGTGTTGCAAAACAAACCACTTAATTTGCTAACTGAGCAGGAAAAAAGAGAATTACAGCAGCTGGCTAATTCATCCTAACTAGAGCAACAATTTAATTTTTATTGATATTTATTTTTCCACATGATAGAGAATAGGTAGGATTAATTATTATTTCTATATATAATATCTGGCTTTATCAAGTATTGCCTAAAGCCGTTGCCTTAATTGCTGATAAAGTTTTGTAGCCTAAACCCAGATACTAGATGATTCAATTGATAAGCCCAGGCCATTTCTAATAACAATTTTGAGTGATTATCACGAAGATGCCCAAAGATAATAACATGAGTAATAAATCAACGAAGCGAGAAAAAGCTACTAAAAATTCGCCCGCTACTGAGCAGCTAGAAATTGCTGAAGAACAGTCGTTAGAGGAAAATGAGGTTATGAAGGGCGCAAAGTCATCAAAAAATAATAAAGTGGCAAAGAAATTAAAAGCTACGGTTGCCTCCAAGGAGACGGTTGATACGCCTGTTACTCCTGAAGCTGTTGTGCCTACGGCTCAGGATATTGAAGCTAAAAAAACACGCCTTAAAAAATTGATTGTTCAAGGCAAAGAACGTGGTTATTTAACCTATGCCGAGATTAATGATCACCTTCCTGATGATATGCTTGACGCAGAACAAATTGAAGGTGTGATCAGTATGATTAATGATATGGGTATCTCAGTTCATGATGAGGCACCAGATGCTGAAGCATTGCTCATGTCAGATACAGCTACAGCTGTTACCGATGAAGATGTGGTTGAAGAAGCTGAAGCAGCGCTTTCAAATGTTGACTCAGAATTTGGTCGTACCACGGATCCTGTTCGAATGTATATGCGGGAAATGGGTTCGGTAGAGTTGCTGACACGTGAAAGCGAAATCGAAATTGCTAAGCGCATCGAAGATGGATTAAGGCATATGATCCAGGCGATTTCTTCCAGCCCTGGAATTATTGGCGATATCCTTAATTTGGCTACAGAAGTAGAGAATGATCGATTACGCGTAGATGATTTAGTAGATGGCTTCCTTGATGATGACTCACAAGAGATGATGAGTGAGGAAATATCTGATGAATCGATGGAGCAAGATTTTATATCTGACGAAATGGATGAAGAAGGTAATGTTGCGGTTGTCAGTGCCAGCCTACTTAAGCTAAAAGCCGATGTGCTAGAGCGCTTTGTCAAGATTCGTAAAGCCTATAATGAAATGCAAAAAATTGTAGAAAAAACTGGATCGCGTGATGGTAAGAAATATCAGACGCTCCAGGAAGCTATTTCTACTGAATTAATGGTGATGAGATTTTCTGCCAAAATGGTCGAAAAGTTATGCGATAAGCAGCGTGATCTCGTCAATGAAATTCGTAGCTGTGAGCGAAAGATTATGGAGCTTTGTGTTTCAAAAGCTGGGATGCCGAGGAATCATTTCATCAAATCGTTTCCGGGAAACGAAACAGATTTAGATTGGATTGATGGTGAGATTAAGGCAAACAAAGCTTACAGTCAGTCATTAAATCATTTTATGCCGGCTATCAAGGAACAGCAGCAAAATCTTCTTGCTCTCCAGGAGTTGGCGATGATTCCAATCAAGGAATTGAAAGAAATTAATCGTCAAATGACTACTGGTGAAGCCAAAGCTCGTCGAGCTAAACGAGAGATGACTGAAGCTAACTTGCGTTTGGTCATTTCGATTGCCAAGAAATATACCAATCGTGGCCTACAATTCCTCGATTTGATCCAAGAAGGTAATATAGGCTTAATGAAGGCAGTGGATAAGTTTGAATACCGCCGTGGTTATAAATTCTCAACTTATGCGACATGGTGGATTCGGCAAGCGATTACTCGATCAATTGCCGATCAAGCCCGAACAATTCGGATTCCAGTGCATATGATAGAGACCATCAATAAGATGAACCGTATTTCGCGGCAAATTTTGCAAGAAACTGGTCAAGAGCCAGAGCCAGCATTATTAGCTCAGAAAATGGAGATGCCAGAAGAAAAGATTAGAAAAATCTTAAAGATTTCAAAAGAACCTATTTCAATGGAAACGCCAGTTGGTGATGATGAGGATTCTCATCTTGGTGATTTCATTGAAGATTCATCAACAATGGCACCAGCAGATGCTGCCGTTTATGCAAGTTTGAGAATAGCGACCAAGGATGTATTAGATTCACTTACTCCAAGAGAAGCGAAAGTATTACGCATGCGATTTGGAATAGAGATGAATACGGATCATACATTGGAGGAAGTAGGGAAACAGTTTGATGTTACGCGGGAACGGATTCGACAAATCGAGGCAAAAGCATTGCGAAAACTGCGACACCCTGCCCGATCTGATCGACTTCGAAGCTTCCTTGATACAGGTGGAAATCCGTGATTTGCTTTGCCTGGCAGGCTGATTTCCATAGAGTTCAGCTAAGTAAATAAGGGTCTGTAGCTCAGTTGGTTAGAGCAGGGGACTCATAATCCCTTGGTCGTAGGTTCAAGTCCTACCAGACCCACCATAAAATCAAGAGGTTAGAGATCTTCTCTAGCCTCTTTTTTCTTTGGGTGTGCCAATAAAGGCATTAGAGACGAGTTTGGCATGTTCCAAAAGCTGTGGTTTTGATAGATGAGCATACCGTCTGACCATTTCTTCTGACTCCCAGCCGCCGAGTTCTTGTAGTACATTCATCGACGCACCCTGCTGGGCTAACCAACTTGCCCATGTTTGGTGCGCAGATGGTACCACCTGAAATTTTTTATACTGACTCGTTTTAAAGCCTTTCTCTATGAACTGGTATTTACTTAAATAAGTAGCTTTTCTAAGTAAATACGCTCCTTGAATGAAGTGTACCGTACTTTATAGATTCAAAGTTTTGGTAATAAAGACTAGTACGTTATCAAAAATAAAATTTATGCGATTACTTTTTCACAGGACTTTCTTGGTTAAATCAAAATAGCTAAACTATACGGCTATTAAAATAGTTATTTACTTGTAGATTTAAGGTGTTCAAATTTGATTTAACTCAGCAATTTCAAAATATTCTGAAACTTGTGCCGCAACCGAGAAAAAAGTCTGGTTTTAAGGTTGCGTTGGTTTGCATTGCCGTTGCTTTGATTCTGACACTAGATCACTATCTTGGTGATTATCGTTTTATCTTAACTTTACTGCACAGTATGGAATTAAAGGAGCTGAATGCGATATTTAGCACTCTGATGTTGGACCACACTGACGCTCAATTGCATCAGCTACTTTATTGGGCTGCTTCCATTATTTTATTTTATTTCGTTTCTCCTATTCTCTTGGTCGTGTTTATCTTAAAAGAGCGACTAACAGAATACGGATTTGCAATGCATTTTAGCTGGGATAGCTATAAACCTTATCTGATTATGTTGATCATTATGGTGCCCGTTATCGCCTATTTCTCGGGGACCCAAAGCTTCTTAGCAAATTATCCATTCTACACGGTTGAACGTGCTGAACAGTTATATCCAAATTTTGTTATTTGGCAGTTTTTCTACTTGCTACAATTTATTGCGCTCGAATTTTTGTTTCGAGGTTTCTTATTACATGGAACTAAAGCGAAATTTGGGTTCTATGCCATCTTTGTGATGATGATCCCTTACTGTATGATCCACTTTGGAAAGCCGTTGGCTGAAACAATCGGAGCCATTGTGGCCGGTATTGTACTAGGTATCATGAGCTTGAAGACCAGAAGTATCTGGCCTGGTGTAATGCTACATTATGGAGTTGCGATTATGATGGATTTATTGGTTTTATACCGGAAAGGGATAATACTCTAGCGATAATCCTCGCATCAATCATCGATCTTATTTCGATTCTTGTTAAAAGCTATTTTGTTTCAGTAGATTCACCTTCCTACCTAGCGTGTTTATCTTGATTTTATCAGCAGAATTAAAAATAACCATGGATTAGAGTACTGTTCTGCACATCGCTTTTCTATCTATTCACACATAATTTATAAAAATTTTTGCATAGAAAGGAGGAAAAATGAGCGCGAGTGCTGAAGCCGGAAGCCCTGCAAAAGAGAGTACAGGTGGCAAGAAAAAAATGATTATGCTTATCCTGGTGGCAATTTTATCGATTGGTGCTGGCGTGGGCGGTACTTGGTACTTTATGCAAAGCCAGCAAGGCGAAGAAGATGAGGAGCCCAAGAAGAAAAAGAAGAAAAAACCAACCGAGTTTATTAAATTTGAGCCTTTCACAGTTAATCTTCAGCCAGAAGAAGACGGTGAACGCCATTATCTTCAAGTAGAAATATCTCTAAAAGTCAATCAAACCGAAGTTGTAGGCATCATTAAAGAAAAAATGCCAGAAATTCGGAATAAAGCCTTGCTATTGCTTTCAAGTAAAAAAGCTTCAGAAATTTTCACGCTTGAAGGTAAGCAGCAATTGGGCAAAGTCATCGTTGAAGAAATTCAATTGATTGTGGGGGACGAAGATTTTAATGAAGATATTAAAGAAACGCTGTTTAACTCATTCATTATTCAGTAATTGATATTAACCTATGGCTGAGAATTTTCTTTCTCAAGATGAAGTTGATGCATTATTGAGCCAAGCGGGTATCGGTGATGATAAGCCAGAAGAAGCAAGCGCGACTCAAAGAGAGTCGTCTACCGCTCCAGAAGGTATTCGTCCTTATAATATGGCGACTCAAGAACGGATTGTTCGTGGTCGCATGCCAACTTACGAAATTATTAATGCACGATTTGCTAGACTCTTACAGATCGGGCTTTACAATTTCATGCACCGTGCAGCTGATATTTCGCCAGGTACGATGAAAACGGTCAAATATAGTGAATTTATAAGATCGTTAGTGGTACCGACCAATATGAATTTGGTTAGTATGAAGCCACTGCGAGGTACGGCTCTAATTGTTTTTGATCCCAAGCTCATTTTCTTGATTATCGATAATTTATTCGGTGGAGATGGTCGTTTTCATTGGCGAGTTGAGGGTAGGGAGTTTACGCTAACGGAACAACGCATTATTTCTCGATTGCTCGAAGTCGTTTATGAAGACTACCAAAAATCTTGGAAATCAGTATATCCCATTGATGTTGAACAAGTACGCACAGAAACGAATCCCCAGTTTGCAAGCATTGCTACCCCAGGTGAGATTGTTATTGCAACCACATTTACGGTTGATATTGGTGGAACAGGGGGTGAGTTTCATACTTGCATTCCTTACACGATGCTTGAGCCTATCCGCGACACACTGAGTAGTACCTTGCAGGG
>SSFW01000096.1 GCA_008015595.1 Nitrosomonas sp.
ATCTTGAACGGTTACGGCGTGCACTCTCACGGTCCGGGTGCTCTATGCCCTATGTGGCGGTCCTGGAACGGCAACAGCGTGGGGCGCTACATCCTCATCTCGCAGTGAAGGGGTTTCAGGATGTTCGGCTCTTACGACGATGTTGGTACAAGATCGTGGGAAACGGTCAGGGACAGGTGAACGTCAGAGGGCCTCGTCCTGGCAGTTCGCCCGTAAAGCTTGCTCGCTATCTCTCAAAGTACATCAGTAAGGATTTCGATAACATGCCGCGTGAGTTTGAAGAACACCGATATTTTTGCTCCTTAGGCGTCAAGGTGCCTACGGAAAAGCATGAGTTTGTGCTGGATCGACGGGCAAATGACGTGGAAAGGAAAATGTATAGTCTCATTCGACAAGAGGCCTTGCGTCGCGTCGGCGCCTGCTGTCGTCTTACGGAATGGATAGGTGGCTCTGGCACCTACGGCTGGATGGCTGGGTTTGAAGATGGTTCGATACGATGGAGTACTGGAGGGCCTGAAGCGGTGCCGATTACTCCAAGCCCTTGACTCACTGCGCCGGCGCTTGTCGAAGCGCGGGCGCTCTCAGGGGGGAAGAGGGGGTGTCGAAGACTCCCCCTCAAGTTCTCCAATAAGCCAGTTGTGCACCAATGGGATTATCTGAATTCCCTATTATTGTATGTATTTAATAGGATTGACCTAGACGGGTGGGCATATGTAAAACGCTTGACGTAGCAGGAGCCTGGCCTTTGGTGGAATCATTCGTAATCCTCATAGGCGCGATCGTATTATTAATATGGATTATCTCCAGACTGTTAGGCCGCTCTTCAAGCAATAATGTTTCTCCCTCCTTAAGTTTCCGACCGTCAGACAGAAAACAGCCAACTCAATCTGTCCCACATCCCTCTCTTACCAATTCACCGCTCTCTTTTGACGCTGCTTTTGACGAAGCTGTTACTAAGAAAAAGCGGCTCTGGATTGAGTATAGGGATCTGAACGCAGATATTAGCCAGCGAAATATTGAAGTTTATTTCCCCAAAGATAAGACATATGTCTTCGCATGGTGCTGCCTGCGTAACGAACCTCGCACTTTCAGACGTGATGCTATTCTGCGTTGGAAAGTGCTGGATGAAAACTTTTCCGACAACCCTCTAGTTGAGCGGTACATTAGGCAAGAGAGCACAACGCTTAGTCTAGAGAATAAAGTTCCCTGGGCCAATTGGATAGCATCCCAAGCGAGGCCCCTCCCCGGCAGCTTTTCGGGCACTGCAAGAACAAAGGCGCGGTCTGAACCCAACCGTCTTGTTTTAGACAAGGATTCATGGGTCCCTCCTGGGGAAACCATCTCGGTCCAGACTTATTGTATCCGCGGAGGGGGAATATACGTCGGTTCTGGACTTCCATCTTTAAGCGGCCTTAGAAAAGCAGAGCCTGCTCTCATCGATCCAGGACTTAAGATAAACAGTCTCCGTCCAGACAAAACGGGATCAAATATCCCATATTGGCCGTCTTATGCAGAACTGTCACCGGAGTCACGAGCGGGGTATTTAGAGTGGCTGGTTTCCTCTCGACGAGACGCCGACGTTCACGTTGGATATCCGTTTCTTTTTTTCTATGGATTCGAACGGCGTGTATTTGGCAATAACAATCCATGGTCTCACCCTGCAAATGAATTGCGATTCATGCAAGAGGAGCTGACAGTTCTCCTCAATACATATGGGAACATAAAATCATTTTTCAATTACGCTTCGTCCTTCTCGGACATACTCGATACAGTTCTGTATAAAGACATTCTGTACACCCAGTCGCCCCCAACAGAGAGCTTGGGCAACCAACTCCCTCTCAGTCTTCAGGTGGTCATCTCGCAGTTCACCGCAAGAGGAGCGGCATTGCCGGCTAACTGGGCGCTTTCGTGGGTCCTCTGTCATCCAGACACTCGTCTTAGGACCTCTGGACGACGATGTGTTAATGAGTTGCGAGAATTATTCCACCTTCGCTACCAAAGCGAATTTGGTCAGGGCTTAAAGTTAAAACCAGTAAACCGAAAGTTGACCTATCGCTACCATCCAGCGAATCCGACATTTGGCGGGGATCTAGAACTCACCTTTCCTTCGGCAGAGATTGCAGGAGTCCCCACTATCCCAAAGAAATTAATCGACCTATTGGATAGATGCATCGATGAACTTGATCCGTACTCTAGATGGATTGCTAATCCGCTCGATGCGCATAGTGACATTCTGAAATTTGCTCTTTTGCCCACTGAGCTAGTTGAGAAACATAAAACAGCCCAGTCTTTACCGATCCGGCATTGGCTCAGCAACCAGCAGAAAGATCAAGAAATCATGCCCATTATATCCAGCCAACTTCTTTCTCAAGTGAGGATGAAGCCGGGGGAGAAGGTTTCTAAGGCACAAGGCGTGATGATCGCACAATTATTAGAAAAGCTTGGCTACGGAATTGAGCCAGACGTGCGATTTGGAGGACCAGTTCTTCAGTGGGACAGCAAACTCATGCTATTCAAATCCGATAACGTCTCTGATAACACTCCGTCGCCTGAATATTCACTCGCAACTCTTTTGCTGCATATGGGTTCGATCGTCGCGATGGCCGATGGAGTGTTTGGTCCAGATGAAGAAACGCGGCTTGAAAACCAGCTTGAAACAATTTTGCATCTCAAAGAATCGGAGCGGCGGCGTCTCCGTGCCCATCTCCAGTGGCTTATCACAGATCCACCTTCTTTCGGCGGCTTAGCGAAGCGAGTAGAAAGTCTTAACTCGGCACAAAAACGAAGTATCGGTCAATTTGTCATTAGCCTAGCGGGCGCTGATGGGCAAATTGATACAGCAGAGATCAGGGCCTTGGAGAAGATTTATGCATTGCTCGGGTTTGAACGAGACAAATTATTCTCTGATCTGCATGGTCTCAGTATCCCGACAGATGCGGAGCCATGTGTTGTACAAAAGGCCGAACCGGCAAAGAATCGTTATCGAATTCCTAAACCAACTACAGTCTCTCAACCTTCTGAATTTACCCTGGATATGTCAAAAGTTAATGCAAAGCTTGCCGAGACCGCATCCGTATCAGCTCTTCTCGGAAGTATTTTTGTCACAGATGACATCGAACCTCCTCATGTGCCGAAAGGCAATACTGTTGGAGCACTTGATGCCCGTCATTCGGCCTTTGTTCTATGTCTTCTTCAAAAGGAAAGTTGGGCACGCTGCGAAGTGGAAGAACTAGCCAAGAAGAATGGCTTGATGATTGAAGGAGCATTGGAAAAGATTAATGACACGGCTTTTGACTTAGGCAATCAGCCGATCTGTGAAGGTGACGATCCTATAGAGATAAATGTCAGTTTCGCGAGGGAGATGCTTAAATGACAAACCATCCGTCCATCAAACCAAAGGAGCGAGCAGCCATTCTCGATTCTTTGCGAGCGGGAGTTGTTCCGCGTATTGGGCAACGTCACATTCAAGTGGGTAGGGCACGAGAAGTCGAAGCTCTCGTCCAGAATATTGATCGGATAAGTGAAGGTGGGTCTGCGATCCGGTTCGTCATCGGTGAATATGGCTCTGGAAAAACATTTTTTATAAATCTTATTCGTTCCATCGCGCTAGAAAAGAAACTGGTCGCACTACATGCGGATCTGACTGTGGATCGTCGCCTACAATCGACGGGTGGTCATGCTAGGTCGCTATATGCCGAACTAGTGCGCAATGCGTCTACGCGGGCGAAGCCTGATGGTAACGCGTTTCCAAGTATCGTGGAACGATTCGTAACTTCGGCAATGGAAGAAGCCGAACAACAGGGTTGCAGCCCACAAGTCGTCATCCAGGAGCGAATAAAATCCTTGAATGAGCTTCTGGGAGGATACGATTTTAGTCAGGTAATATTGGCCTTTTGGCGCGGACACGATACTGGCAATGAAACGTTGAAATCAGATGCCCTGCGTTGGTTGCGAGGCGAGTTTGCCACCAAAACTGAAGCTCGTCAGGCCCTTGGGGTTCGAGTTATTGTGGAGGATGCGAATATATATGATCAGCTCAAGCTGCTTGCGTTATTCGTTCGGTTGGCCGGATACGGTGGGATACTAGTTTGTTTGGATGAAATGGTAAATCTCTACAAGATCACTCAGACACAATCCAGAAATTCCAATTACGAACAGGTTTTGCGGATCGTCAACGATTGCCTGCAAGGAGGTGTCAGCGGGTTGGGGTTTTTATTTGGAGGAACACCTGACTTCTTGATGGATCCTCGTCGAGGACTCTATAGTTATCCAGCACTACAAGGTCGCCTCAGCGAGAACCGGTTTTTGAAAGACGGGCTTGCGGATTATTCTGGCCCGGTTCTCAGATTGCCCAATCTGACGCAAGAGGAATTGTTTGTTCTGCTCAGAAACCTTATTCACATCCACGCAAATGGTGACGCCCGTGCATACCTATTGCCAGAGCAAGGTATAAAATCATTTATGGCGCACTGTTCGCAAAAGATTGGCGAAGCCTATTTCAGAACACCTCGAACCACGATTACCTCATTCCTCAGTATGCTTGCAGTGCTTGAGCAAAATCCCGGCGTGAACTTGTCGGACCTTATTGAGCATCTGCCCGTTTCCGGAGACGCCAACCCTGATTTATCTGCCCCTGACGATTTATCATCCGAACCTTTTTCAGCCCGATCCAACGATGACCTCACAAGCTTCAAGCTCTGACGAGAACCAATCAGCTGGATTCTTCAAACTGCATGAAGCAATTCGCAAGTGGATTTACGAGCAGAAGTGGGATGAGCTTCGTGAAATTCAGGAATTAGCCGTAGATCCGATATTAGAAAAGGAAAGAGACGTTATCTTAGCAGCCCCCACGGCTGCTGGAAAAACAGAAGCCGCTTTTCTGCCAATCTGCTCAGCATTGATCATTGAGCGAAAGCCAAGCATCGAGGCGGTATATATTGGACCTCTCAAGGCGCTGATAAACGATCAATTCGAACGTCTTGAAACCCTGTGCGAGCGTTTACAAATCCCAGTTTGCAAGTGGCATGGTGACGTAAGTACTAACGCAAAAAGCCGCCTGCTCGGAAATCCTCAAGGCATTCTCCTCATTACACCCGAGTCGCTCGAGGCCCTCTTCATGCGACGCGGATCAGCTATTCCTAGCCTCTTCAAACATGTGTCCTACCTTGTGATCGATGAATTGCACGCCTTCATTGGTGCTGA
>SSFW01000172.1 GCA_008015595.1 Nitrosomonas sp.
CTCAAACTCCTATCCCGGCAAGCAAAAGCTCGAGCACACTGGGATCTACGGCTTGCTAACCCGGACGCTCAACATAATCGAGGCATCTACATAATCGGCCGGAGCTGACGTTCGCCTTGACATACCGAGGAGTCTGCAAAAGGCACTTGATCGGACATTCGATGCACAAGCGACAGAAACCAGAAGAAGTGTGCGCCTCAACCTTGAGGAGCATCATCTACAGGAAGAATTTTCCGTAGTTCGGCCATAAAGATCTCATTAAAGTTTCCGCCAGCGGCTTCAGGAAAAGCTTGCCGTGAAAACTCTAACAGCAGGTAATCATGGTATTCATCGCTTGTTTTTGCTCGGAAGAATGCATCAATGCCGACAGATCGAATGATTTCGAAACCAATTTCAAGCTCTCTAGCTGAGGCAAAAGTGAAAGGCTTGCTATTTAACAATGTCTCACACAGCCCGGCTGGTCGAAGCCGGGCCTTTACTATGTCGCGCAGCTGCTTTTGCAGTAATGGGCTAAACAAGAACCAATCTTCGATACTTACCACTAGCGGGTAAATCGGTAGATGGTTGTTGCACCAATGGGTAAGATTTCTCTCAGCCTCGCTAATGTTTTTGTAGAGCTGAACGACCGCATCTGCGATGCTGCCAAGTTCCTTCTCGATCGATTTTTCGTCAAGTGCAATTTTGGCTTCGTACCGCATTCGCTTGGTCTTGCACTCGATAAAGAGATTTGCAGTTAAATCAGAGAGAATCCAGTCAGCTCCGTGATGCGTGTTCTTTCCAACGAAATAAGGGATTTCGGCTGTTACGACGAAATCTTCTGAAGAAAAGAATTTCTTGAGCAATGTACCAATATATTTCTCAAACGCTTCTCCAAAGGCGTCGCTAAACCCTCTCGTGTTTGCGAGATCGTAATACAGTCCAGCGGTCACTCGCCGTAACCAGAGCACAGGGAGTGGGCAGTAGAGATGCTCTGGCTTTTTAGGGTCGAGTCCAACTAGCGGATGGGCTTCGAGCTCATTCCAAGTATATTGCCAGAGACCATCGTACTGAGCTGCTGCGCTAAAGCGCTCACGAAGCTCAGACACAGGAAGGGCTAAGCGCCGAAAAAAGTCACGCGATGCTTCGCGTGAGATGCCAAATTCGCCGTAATTCTGGGCAGCATTAACTCGCGGCGAATGCAGGAGATGTCCTGCTACCGCCATTCCAAGAAAGTAATACTGAGAAGTGGCTAGCCCGGTAGAAGCAAGCATTATTTTTTCGAACTCAACCTGTCCGAAAATCAGCAGGTAACGCTCCATGGCGCTTAAATCGTGGTTGCCCTGAAAGCGGAACTGTTGATGCGCAAGGCGATGGATACCAATCAGGACGTCTTCCTGATCCAACGGTAGTCTTGTGGCGGCATCCGATGCGTCACGCATCGCATTAACTATTGGGCCAAGGCTAGTCATTGTGTCGAGACGATTTGGCCCACAGTTGGATGCGTGGAGAATTAGTTCTCGAGCTAATAGCAGTAAGTCCCAAGGGTATAGCAGAGTCCGCAAGCTGTTAGCGTTGTAGCCAAATCTACCGGGTGATGGGGCGTCGTTGTTCGAAAGATAGCGTGCGAGTTCCCATACGTCGATTAACGATGCTTCGAGATGTTGCTTGCGCAACATATTGCGAAACGGTTTGTAGTCTTGATAGATGTCAGTCATGTGGAGTATTGATCAGACAAGGATTGAATCGCTCCGATTTGTCTTAGGTGGCTGCTTTTACTTGAGCTTCAGCCATAGTAAGTCAACCGATCTATAGTCTGATTCGGCCGACGTTCAGCCGCTAATCCGACGGACTCTTCCTCGGCCGAAGTGGACAGTCGACCGTATCGGGTTATCCGTCCGCTACGGGATAAAAGCCGCCGGTTGACACCTGGCCGTCTTCCGCGGAACGTTGAACACGGTTTGTTCAGGAAATACTTTGGCATAGAATGGGTTGTCGTACCAACAACCCGTGCCCGACGTCATAACCGAGAACAACAGCTCCGCGAACAGACATGTCCAAATCCCTAGCTGAATTCAAACGTTTCGTGGCCAAGTCGGCCCCGACTCTGTCCGAACACGAAAAAAAGCTGGCCAACCTGATACTGGGCGGTTTCGACGAAATTGCGGCGGTGGGGACGGCCGGAGGTCGACGCGGGAAGGTCTTGGCGACACTGATCGTCGACAAGGGGGATGCGGTGCCTTCGGCAATTGAAATCGGGGCCGACGAAGCGAACGCCAACGAGAGGAAGATCATCCGGCTTTCCAAGGTGGCGGTTGAGCATTTTCGTGGGTTTTCCGATAAGCACACTTTCGAGTTCAAAAACCCGTACACGTTCGTCTACGGGCCGAACGGGACGGGAAAGTCGAGTCTATGTGAGGCGCTCGAATACGGATTGCTCGCCTCGATCCATGAGGCGGATTCGAAGCGGATCCCCGTCTCGGACTACATCAGGAACGCCACATCGAGGAAGTCGGCGAAACCCGTCCTGTACGGAGATACCGTGAAGGAGAAGGGAATCGAAGTGAAAGCGGATCCCCGCAGTTTCGAATTCTGCTTCATCGAAAAGAACCGGATCGATGGATTCGCGCGGGTGGCGGCAAATACCCCAGCCGCCCAGCAGGCGCGGTTGGCGGCGCTGTTCGGCTTGGAAGAGTTCAACACGTTCGCAACGCAGTTCAACGAGAGCCTCGACCCTTACCTGGACTGCGTCGGAAAAAGGGGGAAGGATCTCGCAGACCGGGCGAAGGGCATCGCCGGACACAAGGCGATCCTCGAAGGGCTCCCCTTGAAAACCAAAGCAGCTGAAACGCGAGGCGCCGCGCTGCTCGCGAAATATCCGGAGTGCAGGGACCTTGAGGAAATCAAGGCCGCCCTCACCGGCCCTGAGGGCAACGGCGGCAAGCAAAAAGCGAACAACACTGAAATCGGCCGCTTGCAGAACCTTAAAATGGCCGCTGATCCAGGGACGGACGGCATCGTAGCCGATGCCGAGGGACTACTCCGGCTCATCAAGGAGGAAGCGGACTCGCAAGAGTTCCTCAACCAGTACAAGGACCAGCTTTCCCTTCGGGACCTTTACGGCGCGATCCTGGGGAACCGCGAAAGGTTCGGGAACGAGTGTCCCGCGTGCGCCTCCGAACTCTACCGCGACGGTCGACTTGCCGTTCCGGTCGATCCGTACGGCAACGCGGAGGAAAAGCTGAAGCAATTCGATGCCGCTCTGAGGGCAGAAGGGCGGATCAAGGAAATCCGGGAGGCCCTCAACCTCGGCTGGCGGGGCCTGCTCTCGAAAATCGCCAAGCTTCCTGCGTCCGCTGCGGCCGTCGAGTTCGTCGGAGCGCCCGAGGTCGGCTCTTTCAGCGCCGAGGCTTCCGACGCCAAGGATGCGCCGGGCATCGAGACCTTCCTCCGAGCTGTACCGGCCAGGCGCGAACTCCTTCAGGCGCTGAAGGACGCGACCGCAACCCATAACGGAAAGGTCGAACAATCCAAAGCCGCGATCAAGAAGCTCGAGGACGATAACCTCGCGATCTCCAAGGTCCTCGAGGAAATCGTGGCCATCTCGACCCTCGTCGTTGCGAACGCGAAGAGTGAGGCGGAGGCGACACAGGCTATCGAGAAGTTCAACCGGGAGAACGAGGAGCTCATCAGGGAGGCGGAAGCCGAGAAACCGGGAGTCGCGAGAAACCTTAGCTACAGCCTCGCTTACGTCTCGCTCCGCGGGAAGCTCCTGGCCTACAACGCCGGACTGCCCTTGGCCCTGGCCGCGGATCTCAACGAGAAGACGCTCAAGTTCTACAACGAGATCAACAAGAATGACCACCCTTCCGACAGGCTCAAGTCCCTGAGGTTGCCGACGGCCGCTGGGGAGAAGATAGAGATTGAGTTCGAGAACGGGGACCGGTGCGACGCGCTCCAGGTCCTCAGCGAAGGTCACATTCGCTGCCTCGGGCTCGCGATCCTATTGGCGAAGATCACCAGTGACGGCCTCCCGTTCCTTATATTCGACGACGTCGTGAACTCTATCGACGACGAGCACCGGAGCGCGATCATCGACCTCATCCTGAATCCGGAAGAGGTCGGTAAGAGGCAACTCATCGTCACGACCCATGGTGAGGATTTCGTGAAGCGCCTCGAGAACGCCGTGCCGATGAAGAAATACAAGGAAACGGTGACACGAATCGACTTTCTTGTGCCGTTCGCCGCCAAGAAGATCACCGTGAAGCTCGACTCGCCCCGCCACTACCTTACGGTGGCGGCTCAAAGCTACGGAGAAGGGCGTACGCGCGACTCCCTTAGTTACGTCCGGAAGGCCTTCGAGGAAGAACTCAACCGTCTCTGGAGGAAGATTGCCAACAAGAAGCTTTCGGCGCAGATAAGTGTAGGGATGAGGGGGCCGGGAGACCCCGACCTCATGAGCTTGGCGACGGGGCTCCATCAGTTCCTCCGCAGGAATGACGTGACCGTGCTTCAGGAAGTGGTGCCGCATTTGGGCGAGATGCTTGGATACGGCGAGAAGCATCAGATTGAGTGGAGCTACCTGAACAAGGGTGTCCATGAAGAAGACCGAGACGAAGAGTTCGACGCCGCGGTCGTTCGGCGCATGCTCGAAACCGTCATCAAACTGGACGAGGCGATCGACGCTCCTCAGGCCTGACAGTGGCACCCGGACCTCGGACATCTGTTCAGGGCGACGCTGTGCCGCGTCCAGTGGTCACGGTGCCGTAGGGGGGCTTGATTGTGGTCGGAGAATGAAGTGTAGAGTAGGGGGGTAACAGGGCCATTGTACTTACTTGTCATCCGAACTCCCGCATACTCAAACAACATCAATTGACACCAAAACCCGTTCACACTCAACAACTTGCGCAAGCACCTTGTGAACTTCTTCCAAAAGGCGTCTACTCTCGTCTTTTGGACGATGAGCATGGAAACGCCCACACCGATGCCGTTGATGAGTTGCCTCTCCCTGGTCGACGACCCTCGCCGTGCCGGCTATGCGCGCCGGCATGATCTCCAGGAGATCCTGACGATGGCCGTCTGCGCGGTGCTGTGCGACATGAACA
>SSFW01000164.1 GCA_008015595.1 Nitrosomonas sp.
AGTCCCGTCCACTCCGCCATTTTGTGAAAAAATCCTTATTCGTATAAGGGCGCATAGCTCAGTTGGTAGAGCATCTGCCTTACAAGCAGAGGGTCATAGGTTCGAATCCTGTTGCGCCCACCACATGGAGTGGTAGTTCAGTTGGTTAGAATACCGGCCTGTCACGCCGGGGGTCGCGGGTTCGAGTCCCGTCCACTCCGCCATTTTTTCAGTCAGCTGTTTAAAGCTGATAAGTGTTAACGCTCCAATATACTTCCATTACTTCTTAATTAGGTTCTAGTCGTGTTTGATTTTGTCCATCGCAAAAAAACGATCGTTCAGATTATCCTCTTTTTAGTCATGTTGCCCTTTTTGTTTTGGGGCATACAGTCGTATCGCAATGAAAGTCAGAGTGCGGTTGCCACGGTTGAAGGTGAAGAGATTCCCCGTTGGGAATTTGATCAAGCGATGCGCAATCAACATGATCGCTTACGTAATATGCTCAAGGACAATTTCAATAGCGCCATGCTGGACAGCCCAGAGATGCGCTTAGCCGTATTGGAAGGATTGATTCAGCAAAAGATAATGCATCGTGAGGCTGAAGAGATTGGACTTACGGTTTTAGATTCTCGGTTAGCGAGTGAAATTCAATCGATTTCTGCTTTTCATGATGAAAATGGGAAATTTTCTTATCAGCGTTATGAAGAGTTATTACGTCGTCAGCAGATGACACCTGTCATTTTTGAGGATAAGGTGGGTGCTGAAATTTTACAACAGCAGCTTCTGGAACCACTTTCGAGTAGCGCAATGGTTGCTGATGCGATTGTGCAGGCAGTTATCCGTTTGAGCGAAGTTAAACGTGAAATTAATCAAGTTGAAATTGCGCCTGATCAATATTTGTCCGAGGTGAACCCGGATGAGGATGCGATAAAAACCTATTATGATCAACATCAAGCTGAATTTTTATTACCAGAACGGGTGCGTATTGAATATTTGGTTCTGTCACTTAACGACTTGGCGCGGCAAGAAACCGTAACTTCAGAAGAAGTTAGAAATTATTATGAAGATCATCAAAGCGATTACGGTCAACCTGAGGAACGGTTAGCGAGCCATATCTTGATCGCAGTAAAAGATACGACGTCAGAAGAAGCACATGCGGAAGCTAAACGTAAAGTAGAAGATATTTTGGCTCAAGTCACGCAAGACCCTGATAAATTTGCTGAGCTTGCTAAGGAGTTTTCCGATGATAGCGGTTCTGCAAAATCGGGTGGTGAACTGGGCTTCCTAGGCAAAGGTGTGTTGGTGAAAGAATTTGAAGATGCGTTATTTCAAATGGAACCAAATGAAATTCGCGGACCGGTTGAAACTGCTTTTGGATTTCATATCATCAAGCTTTCTGAAATAAAACCAGCTCAAGTCGCTCCAGTTGAAGAAGTGGAAGATAGCATCGAAGAAATGTTGAAACGCCAAAAAATTACCAGTCGATTTGGTGAAATTGCAGAGGAGTTTTCTAATATCGTATATGAGCAAAGCGATAGCCTATTGCCTGCAGCAGATCGTTTCAATTTAACGGTGAAACAGTCAGATGATTGGATCAATAAAAAATCGAGAGTACCAGTGGCAATTGCGAATGAAAAACTTATGCAAGCGCTTTTCTCTGAAGATGTTATCAAAGAGGGACGGAATACCGATGCAATTGAGGTGATGCCCGATACCTTTGTTTCTGCTAGAGTGCTGGAACATAAACCAGCAACGGCGCAATCGTTGGAAGTGGTTCGGGATCAGATTGTTGAAAAGCTCAAACTTCAGCTAGCTGCTGAGAAAACTGTAGAAGAAGGGAGTGACAAATTGGCCCGACTCATTGCGGGAGAAACAGATCTCGTTGATTGGGGTGATACACCGAAAACCGTTTCGTATATGCAGTCACAAGGATTGGATATCGAAACGTTACGTGCGATTTTTCAAGCGGATGTAACTCAACTACCGGCTTATGTCGGTGTTACTAATCTGCAAGGCAAATACAATTTAGTTCGTATTAATCAAGTGATCGAACCTGATGCTGCCGATAAAGAAAAATTGCAGTCTTTTAGCGGCCAACTCAAGCAAATGTTATTGCAGGAAGAGTTGGCAGCGTATCAGGCAAGTTTGAGACAACGTTATTCAGTGAAGATACGACCTGAAAGCTATTGATCTAAGTCAAATGCGACAGTATTGAATCCTGCGTCAACATAAGTGATCTCTCCAGTAATTCCGCTTGCGAGATCACTGCATAAAAAAGCAGCGACATTACCTACTTCTTCTGTCGTCACATTCTTGCGAAGTGGCGCAACTTTTTCGGCATAGCCGAGCAGTTTTCCAAAATTTCCAATACCTGAAGCAGCTAACGTTTTGATCGGACCTGCTGAAATGGCATTAACGCGGATTCCTTTCTTACCAAGGCTTGAGGCCATGAAACGGACATTGGCTTCTAGGCTAGCTTTGGCAAGCCCCATTACGTTATAACTCGGCATGACTCTCACGGCACCCAGATAGCTCAATGTGAGGAGCGCCGCATTTCTACCTTCCATTAGCTTTAATCCTGCTTTGGCAAGTGCTGCAAAACTATATGAACTGACGTCATGCGCGATATGGAAAGCCTCACGATTGACGCTTTCGAGATAATCCCCTGTTAATGCTTCTCGCGGTGCGAAGGCAATTGAGTGCACGATACCATCGAGACTATCCCAGTGTTTACCGAGATCTTCAAAGCATTGTGTGATTTGCTGATCATCTTGCACATCACAGGAAAATAGCAGCGTACTATTAAATTCGTTAGCAAGCTTTGCCACACGGTCGCGTAAATCTGCACCTTGGTAGGTGAAAGCAAGCTCAGCACCTTCTCGTTGCATTGCCTTGGCGATACCGTAGGCGATAGAGCGATTGCTGAGTAATCCCGTAATTAGTATTCGTTTATTTGCTAGAAACCCCATACTCATACCTTTTTAATTGATAATCGAATCATTATAGCGCAACGTTCCTAGAATGCGAGGCTCTGCGAAATCATTGTAGAACTTAAGCGCTAAACTCAGCTCCATTTTGAAGTAATCCAACAAGATTGATGTTGGTTTCATTGACGACTGCATTGGCAGCAAGAATTAATAATTCTGCTTGCGTTAATGTGCCACCACTGCCTTTAAGCATACCAACATAGAGATCTCGTTCTGCAGTAGACGGTAACTCGCCTACTACATTGCGGTAAACATGGTTAACAAAAGCTTCGTTACTGGTTGAGCCGACCATGGACTGAAAAAGTGTGGCATTAACAACCAATTCACTGACACTGAGTAATGATTGGCCGCTGTCAAATAATTGCAAGCCAATGGCGACATACTCAGGAATGATATTGTTAGCATCAAAAGCAGCACCAATGATGCGCACAGTGTTGCCCGCTGATTGGCCCTGTGCAAGATCAAAAGCCAAATTCTTGTCGAGAAAATCGAGCCGTTCCATATTGATAAGGGTATCGCTACCTTCGGGTCCTGAAATGCTAATACCGTCTTTCGTTGAATTAATAGTATATGCGCTGCTGTTATCACTGTAGATAGCGGTATCGATTCCGGTTCCGCCGTTGAGCAGATCATTACCGAGTCGCCCGTTTAATCGATCGTTTCCATCGCCAGCTTCAATCGTATTGTCTGCATTAGTTCCAACAAGCTGATCGGGTCCACTTGTTCCAAGAATAGTATTGCTGGGAACGGTACCCGTCACTCCCGCGAAGTTTTTAGGTGAATTGACTTGAATCGTTCCATTGCGATCAATGGAATGAACACCATTAATTGGCAAGTTAGTGTAGGCTATTGCATCAGCGTCTGCAAAATTAACAGTAGCGCTACCACTCGTAAAAAGAAATCCGTCAGGTACGATGTGATCCGGTGTAATGAAGTTTAAATCTGCAAAGCCTTGAGTGGCAATGAGTACCGATTTATTCGCTGTGTTAGGATTAGGTAAATTGGTGGTAAATCGAAAAGAATGGACTGCATTGCCCTGTATTACATCGATAGATTGACCTTGCCAAAATGATTCGCCATTGATATTACCAATCGTTAGCTCAATGAATTGGATTGAGCCATTAGCATTCGAATAAAGTTCATTGATCTGAAACAGGTGGAATGACATATTATCTCCTTCTAAAAAGATATGGGGTCAGATCTTGCATTAATATAGACATTATATTTCTGCTTTCTTAACAATACGACTGACTGTAGCATAATGCACGCCAAATTCATCTGCAATTGCTTTCATAGTGTAGTTGCCTGTTTGATAGGCTGCGACGATCGCTGTATTTCTTTCTTTAAACGATGAATAGTATGAAAGTGGTTTGGCTTGAGTACTTCTTTGAATACGTGGAATTTCACTGATATTTTTATCAAGCTGAACATGTTGCTGCATTTTTTTTATAAATGCTTCCTTGCCAAGATAAATCTGTCCTTGCAAATCATTCCATATGCTTGGTAGTCCAATACCCGCGTGTACAAAATTGATATAAGCAGCAATCGCTCGCTTACGTTGTTTGCTAAATTGACTTAATACCCATTTCGTTTGAAGCCAGTTGGAGCAATCGCTTTTTCCGATCATGGCAGAATAGCTGCTCCAGGGCCATTGATCGACATTTTTTACCATACCTGCCCGCACTGGATTCAATACAACATAACGCGATAATTCAAGCAGATAGTTATCCTTTTCAATGAGAATGGCCTTATAGCGTCCTTGATATACATGTCCGATACGATCATGCCTACGATTAAAGGCTTGCGTATACACGCCATTTAATTGCCGCATTCCCTTGGACAAATTTCCATCGATCGTTTCTACAACGATATGATAGTGATTATCCATCAGACAATATGTGTGGCAAATCCAGTTAAACCGTTGACAGACATGTCCAAACAAAGCAAGCCAGTTGATTCGATCGGCATTGTCGAGATAAATCGGCTCATGGCGATCACCTCGCGAAGTTACATGATAAATGCCTCCCGGAAATTCAATTCTAAGGGGTCTAGCCATCGTTATCTTCCAAATTTTAATATTGCGTAAATTTTATTATATAACAAGACCTGACCCCATTTTCCTGTTTTAACAACTTCATGCCATAATGTGCCATAGGTAAGTTGTTATTGATAAATCTATCTGATAACTATGCTAAGAACTGTACACCGATTACCTGTCAAAATTTTACCTCAGCCAGATGAAACGACCTGTGGGCCAACTTGCCTTCAAGCAATCTATGATTATTGGGGGAAGCATGAAGCGTTAGAAAATATTATCGCACGTACCCGCAAACTTGAAAGTGGAAGTGGAACATTTGATGTTTTCTTGGCGTGTGATGCCTTATCGAAGGGGTTTCAGGCAACGATTTATACTTATAATTTAATGGTTTTTGATCCGAGCTGGTTTGCTGCTGGTGTGGATATTGCAGCACGATTAAGGCAACAACAAGAAGCTAAATCGGATCATCGACTTAGCTATGTGACGGAAGGGTATTTAGAATTTCTAAAATTGGGGGGGAGAATCAGATTAGTTGATCTCTCTCATACGCTGATTCATGGATTACTTCGAAGAGGATTGCCGATTTTGACAGGGTTGAGTTCAACATTTTTGTATCGTGTCGCACGGGAATACGGCCCAAACGATACGCCGGATGATATTCGAGGAGTGCCCGCCGGACATTTTGTGATTATTGCCGGCTATAATCGTGCAAAGCGAACGTTGCTAGTGGCTGATCCCTATGGTCCTGTTCAGGAATATTGGAGCAATATCGATCGAGTACTCAGTGCCATCTTACTTGGGATTGTGACCTATGATTCAAACTTGTTAGTGATTCATTCTTCCAATGCATCACAGATCTGACAAAAAATAGTATGAGTACCCTCGTCATTGTAAACAATCCGCATGATTGGCCACTGCAAATTCCTGATGTTTCAGTTGTATCAGCCAGAGCGTATCTAACTAACCCAGCCTATAACGGGCAATTAAGGGCGCGTGTGGTTAACTTGTGCAAATCATATCGCTACCAGAGTTTAGGTTACTATGTTTCTCTACTTGCGGAAGCGCGTGGTCACAAACCTTTTCCGCGAGTCAATGCGATCGAAGATTTACAAACACCGAGTTTAGTTAGATTACTGACGGAAGATTTGGAAACGTTAGTACAAAAATCACTCTCATCCATCAGAGCAGATCGATTTGAGCTTAGTATCTATTTTGGTCGGAATGTAGCGAAACATTATCATCAGCTTAGTCGACAATTATTCAATTTACTTCAAGTACCACTATTACGCGTTTTTTTCGATCGTCACGAAAATCAGTGGCGAATTCATCGAATTTCAACGATTGCGGCCAATGATATTCCAGTACAGCACCAAGCCTTTGTTCTTGAAGCGGCAACGGATTATTTCTCAGGTCGTAAACCGTGGCCACAAAATAAGCTAATACCAGCACGTTATGATCTTGCCATTCTGCATGACCCGAATGATCCTGAACCCCCTTCAAATGCGCTTGCCTTAAAACAGTTTGAGAAAGCTGCGGAAAACCTAGGGCTCCACGTTGAGTTTATTACGCGGGCTGATTTAGCAAGGCTTTCCGAATTTGATGCACTATTTATTCGGGACACAACGTATGTTAATCATTATACCTATCGCTTTTCTCGGCGTGCTGCTGCAGAAGGGCTCGTGGTAATTGATGATCCTAATTCGATTTTGAAATGCAATAACAAAGTATATTTGGCTGAGCTACTAACTCGTCACCATATCCCTATCCCTAAAACGTTGCTGGTACATCGTGATAATGTTGAGCAAATCATTCCTTTGCTTGCTTTGCCCTGTGTGTTGAAGCAGCCGGATAGCTCTTTCTCAGTGGGCGTGACTAAAGTCAAATCTGAAGATGAGTTGCAGCAGAAAGTTGAAAGCTTACTCAATAAATCAGAATTGATCGTTGCTCAAGAATATTTACCTACTGAATTTGACTGGAGAGTGGCCATTCTCGATCGTAAGCTGCTATTTGTTTGTAAATATTATATGGCGCCGGGTCATTGGCAAATTATTAAACATCGTGAGCAAAGTCATGATTTTGTCGAAGGAGCGACTGCGGTTGTTCCCCTTACAGAAGTTCCAGCAAAGGTCACTCGTTTAGCGCTTAAAGCAGCGAATCTCATCGGTGATGGATTTTATGGTGTGGATATCAAGCAAATTGGTAAACGTTGTTACGTGATTGAGATTAATGATAATCCCAATGTCGATGCAGGTAACGAAGATGGGTTTCTTAAGGAAGCGTTATATCAACGAATCATGGAGGTTTTTTTGCATCGGATCGAAGCACGTAAGCACGGAGATCGGCGATGAAGGCACGCATACCAGCTTTCTCGGGGTATGGAATTGAACTCGAATATATGATCGTTGATCGCGATACACTGTCGATTAAACCCATTGCAGATAAATTGTTACATCAGTTAGCAGGAACTGATACGGATGAAATACAGTGTGGAAAGTTGGCTTGGTCGAATGAGCTTGCGCTACACCTTCTTGAGCTTAAAAATAGTTATCCTGAGTCGACTTTAGCGAGCCTACACAGCTATTTTCAGAATGAAATCAACCGCGTCAATGCAGAACTCGGGGTGATGAATGCTCGATTAATGCCAACCGCCATGCACCCTTGGATGAATCCTCGTATAGAAGCGCAACTATGGCCCCATGCCCATGCGGAAATTTATCAGACTTATGACCGCATCTTTGATTGCAAACGCCATGGTTGGGGGAATTTGCAAAGTATGCACTTAAATTTACCATTTTCGGATAACCTGGAATTTGTTCGCTTACATTCAGCAATCCGACTGCTATTGCCCATCTTACCGGCTTTGGCAGCAAGCTCGCCAATTCTCGAAGCGCAGTTTACAGGATTCCTTGATCGTCGCATGGAGCAGTATTTGACCCATCAAATCAACATTCCGACGACAATGGGAAAGGTGATTCCAGATTCCATCCTAAGTGAATCTGATTATCAGACTCAAGTACTTAATCCAATGTATCAGGAAATTGCGCCACTCGATCCTGATGGAATATTGCAGCATGAATGGTTGAATGTTCGAGCAGCTGTTCCCCGTTTCGTCCGCAGCGCCATTGAAATTCGAATTATCGATGTACAAGAATGCCCTTATGCTGATTTGGCGATCGCAGCTGTAGTGAGTGGTGTGGTAAAAGCGATTTATCAGCAAAAAACAGCCTCTCTTATTGATCAGCAAGCCATCCATACCGATTCAATTGTAACAATCCTACGGCATTGTATCCAGGATGCAGAGCAAGCAACGATCGCAGACCCTGAATATCTTCGATTACTGGGTTTTGCTGCAAATCGATGCACAGCAGGCCAATTATGGCAGCACCTGATTGAGTCGCTGATCGAAACTAAAATCATCGATCCCTGGCGGAAAGCGTTAAAGATAATTCTTGAGCAGGGTTCGTTGGCCAGTCGTATTATACAAGCGCTTAATCAGGATTTTAGTCGCCAGCACCTTCAGTTGATTTATCATGAGTTGTGTAACTGTCTAGAAACAGGGCAAATGTTTCAAGGAATGAATCATTGATCGAATTAGCATGGCAATGCGCAATCGAATGACTCAATTTATTATTACCTGTGAACACGGTGGTCATCGAATTCCACATCAGTATCAATCCTATTTTTATGGGTTTGAGTTGCTGCTACAGAGTCATCGCGGTTATGATCGTGGCGCCCTAACGATGGCAAAAGAGCTAGCAACGCGACTTAATGCGCTTTTGTTTGTTGCAGTGACCAGTCGTTTACTGATTGATCTCAATCGATCTATTGGTCATCCACATTTATTTTCTGAGGTGACTACATCGCTTCCACTTAATATTCGGCAAGCAATTGTTGCGCACTATTATGAACCTTATCGCAAGCGAGTTGAACGTGCGATCATTGAAGCGATCGATTGTGGAGATAATGTCATTCATGTTGCTTCACATAGCTTTACGGCTGTTTTCAAAGGGCAAGAACGTCTTGCCGATGTTGGCTTGCTTTATGATCCATCGCGGCTTGGTGAACATCAACTCTGTTGTTACTGGCAATCAAAGCTCAAAGAATGTTTACCAGAATTGACGATTCGGCGTAATTATCCTTATTTAGGTAAAGCAGACGGATTTACCAGTTATTTAAGGCGCCAATTTCCAGCAGATCGATACTTAGGAATTGAATTAGAAATTAACCAGAAACATGTTGTCAGAGGCGGAAAGTACTGGCAGCAGTTGCGCCAGCGGTTGATCAACGCTATGGGTATGCTTCCTTGATCACAATTAGAATTTGATAATCACGATACTCGATCCATTAACTTTTAAAATGCTGTCTGTGAAAATGAGTCATAGCAAAAAATTATTCACACGATTCCTCCCATCATGGGTTTTGTGCCTTGTTTTTACATTAATAGCTACTTATGCGCATTCCAATGGTTTTACGCTTAAGATTGGCGTTATCTCTCCAAAAGGGGAAGGCAGTAGCTCTATACTCTCCGGTGAATCTCATGAAGAAAGTATCAAGCTAGCATTTAGCCATTTGCCACCACTACAAATAGGTGATTTACAAATTAAGCTTGAGCTGATTCCTTGGGATGACAAAGGTAACTCTGAGAAAGCTGCAGAAGTCGCATTACACTTGGCTTATGAAGAGCAAGTGGTTGCGATCTTAGGGCCTGTTAATAGTGGTTCAACAAAAGCAGTACTCGCTAAACTGCGTGAACAACAAATTGACTTACCAGTAATTTCCTCACTTTCCACAGCACCGGAACTTACAGCCTCTGGTTCTCGCGATAAAAACTTTTTTCGTTTGATTTTTGATGACGCCGATCGCATGGGGCAATATGCGACATTTATCAAACAGGAAAAAAGTAAAGAAGGCGAACAGTTTTTTTTATTTTTGTACGAAGATAGCCCCTATGGTGAGGGGTTGAATCAATCGCTCAAGGACCGATTTTATACACCTAATATTGTCGTATCATCTTGGAGTAACGTTTTCCAACCCAACTGCTCTGACTCGAATAATCAATCTCTAGTCGATCAGGATCGATTTTCCAGTGGAGCATGTCTTAGCGAAGAGTTTAAAAAGCGATTGGATCAATCGAATATCAATAATATCGTGTTACTGGGCGATACATCTGGCGCATTATCTATAGTCAACGAATTAAAATTAGCGGGTTTGGCTACAAATCTCGATTATTTTTTTGTTGGTTCTAATAAGCGACTATTTGATGAAGCGCCGGCTGGATCCCTGACAATAGGTGATCCTATGCTTGATGTGGCAAGAGCACCAACTACTGAGTTAGGTAATCACTGGCGTAAAATCTTGGATGGATTCGAGGAGAGGGCAAAAAAAGATCGGGCAGATTTCATCATGACGGCTTATGAGGCAGCTATGGTTCTCCATAGCGCCCTTCACATCGTGCTTAATGGGCAATCTTCATTACCCGCAGTAACTGAGTTGCGTAGTAAGCTATTAAATGTCCTCGAAACGGCAACTTTTGATTCCCTGGAACCCTGGCGTAACATCAGTTTTAGCCAGGGAGAACTGGATCAGATACCAACAGCACCCATCTACCGCATCACACGCGGTGTTACTCGAGAAGATACCCTTAAACATCATCCTTGGATTCATTTGTCAGTTAATTCTTCCAGCCCTTGGCTAGAAACGCCAGTCGAGGTTCGGCTTAGTGCCTATGGGCTTGAATCAGGTAAGTTAGGTGTGTTTTGGATCGATGAAATAACAAGCAAAGCTTACTTAATTGAAGACCGTATCGTACAATTTTCAGCAGGTCAGGCAGTAGAACGCTTTAATCTGTTTAAGCGTGGCCGGTATCAGTTCAGGATGCTTGATACCCCCTTCTACCCCATATTGACTGAAACACATATAGAATCGTCGATGACTTATTTGATCTCTGCAATTGCGGCATTGGTAGGCGCTATCCTTGTGATTAGCCGCCAAGCATTTACGCTGACTGATTCAATGATTCGTGTTTTGTTCGGTATCTTTACTGGGCTGCTGCTAACTTTCCTTTCCTTTTATGGTCAGCAGCTATCAAGCTGGATCCCGTTACCTTCATTTGGTAATGAGCCGATTATTAATGCGATGGTTACTGGCTTAATAGGTGGGTATTTAGGACCTCATTTCTTGGTAAATTTAGTCCATGCTTGGGTAAGACGATTTCTCATCACGGGTAAATCTAAGATACCTGCCAAACTTTGAGAGCTGATTTACTAGCTTCCTGAAATACCCTGTTTGTCAGTTATTCCGTACAGCTCTTCTGCATGGTGCGACTAATCAATGGGCGTAGTTGTTGTAATGATCGAGTATTTAATACATCTTGTTTTTGAATTTCCAACAGATCAGCGATTTCCTCAAAGATAGTTGCAATATCAGCATTATGTTTGGGCACACGGGTCCCTCATTTTTCTTACCGAATGCTAATAGACTAAAAGAATTGATCTAGCGCAAATTAAGTTCAGATTAATACATTCCAGTTGGTAAAACTACTACAATGAAAAAATAGTGCTACTCATCTTTAATCGATATGAGATCAGGTTATTTCGAACATGATGCGGATATTGGCGTTAATTGAAGTAATTCAAGCGCAATCAACGGTTTTGATCGAATTTGAAGAATCTGATCTTGAACTGGCACTGGTTGTTTGGCTAAATCAAATTTTAGGAAAAGCGCGAGAATTGGGTATGGTCTTCGGTCATTCCCAAATGACCCGCCAAGGCAATTACTGGTATGGCAAAGCGTTTGGAGAAAAATGGCGAGATGGCTTAGAACGCGGCATCGAAGTTAAAGGGGCGACACTAACAATGCTATCAGTCAAACCAAGAAACAAAAATAATCCTGCATTTTCTTCAGCAAGTCATGGAGCCGGTCGTGCGCTCAGTCGCCGTCAAGCGCTATCACGTTGGAACGGAAAAGAGATTATTCAACAACTTGCGCATAAAGGAATACTCATTCGGAGTTGCTCAATGCGGGGAGGTGGCAGAGGAAGTGCCCGATGCGTATAAAGATGTTAATTTGGTTGCTGGAGCTACAGAACAAGCTGATCTGGCTAGGCGGGTTGCCTTTCTTAAGCCCAAGATATGTATAAAGGTTAATGACTGAACAGGAGAAAAGCTATGTATCAACGAATCCTTATTCCAATTGATGGGAGCGCTACATCGAGTTGTGCGCTAAAAGAAGCAATCAAACTAGCGCGAGAACATTCAGCACAGTTGGAACTTGTGAATGTTTATGAAGATGTTCTTTATTGGATCGATGAAAGTTATATTAATTATGAAGAATTGCAGGAAACGATTCGGGTAAATGCAGAAAAGCTTCTGGCTAAGGGGCAGACAGAAGTCATTCAGGCAGAGTTATCTGTTGAAACGAAATTGCTTGAAGCAAAAAATGATCGAATTGAGAATGTGATAATCGGTGAAGCAGATCGTTGGCATGCTGACTTGATTGTGATCGGCACGCATGGACGCTCGGGGTTTAGTCGTTTAATGCTAGGAAGTGTTGCGGAAGGTGTTACAAGATTAGCGTCAGTCCCGGTGTTATTAATTCACTGTGCCGAAAAGTGAGTGATGAAGATGGTACTAGGTCAGGCTACGTGTAGTAGCTGCGACGATCTGCTGAATCCCGCAGATAGGATAGTACGTTTGATAATAAAATGGGAGTTTCATCGTAGATTACTGGTAAATTTCAATACAAAATTTTGGGAGAATCTCGGAAGATCATTTATTCAGTTCTACCAGTCGCATCACGCTGGGATGAGAATCTCGAAAAGCATTGGCCAGCATTTTCCCGTAATATAAAACGTTTTAGTAGAAGGCACGTACGCGATCCCATTGAGTACATCCTGTGCATTACGACGTCCAGAATTTTTTACAATCTCACGACAATCAATGACATGACGCACCTTTCCTGTTTTATTATCGATCTCGTAGATGCAATTTTCGAAAAGTACATTCGCGAATATTTTATCGCCGACGCATTCAATATCGTTGATGCGGTTTAGTTGACGTTGATTAAGCCAAACAGGGAGTTCAGAGATGATTTTGAAATTCTCATCACGATAAAACAACCGATTTGTACCATTACTCATCAGAAATAAATTACCGCAGCGCGCCAAGCCCCAACCTTCACCCTCATATGAAAATTCGTTATAGGGTTTTAAGTTGTTAACATCATAAACAATCGCGCGTCCAGAAGTGTAAGTAAGCTGTATTAAACGATTATTAACAACTGCGATGCCTTCACACCATTCCCCATCTATTTCAATTTCATTAATTAGATTGCCATTCTCAGGATCAATGCATCGAAGTCGAGAATACCCAACTAAACCGGTGCTTTCATAAAGCGTATGGTTGTAATAAGCAAGTCCCTGAGTAAAAGCGGTTGGGTCATGCGGCAATGATCTTATGATTTGAGGTTTTACCTTTTTGATGCCTATCGTTCGGAGATGAAAATAGATTTCACTCAGGAGTACTTTGAGGCCGATTGATTCTAAGCAATGAATCAGTATTTTTCGCATCAGTTAAGAGAATTTTGCTAATTATGCAACGATAACGATATTTGCTATTTCATTACGCCTAATTTCCACAGCAGTTGCCGAACGCGTTTACGCAATCCATACTTATTAAGTAAGTGCCCTACACTTGTAGATAATCGATTTGTTATTTTCATCGTAAACACAAAGAGATTATTTCGCCAATGACGAGGGATAAGATAAACATATTTTTCGGTCGTTTGGGCATTACTGAGTCTTTGTTTGTGCGTATTATCATCATTCCCAAAATCAAAACGCTTAACTAAATCAGGGGTTGCAAGCAAATTAGAGATAATTTCGGTATGTAGAAAAATACCTACTTGTAATTTTGCCCAATCTGGATCGTATCCAATTTCTTGCGCGTAATAACATTCTTGGTATAAGTGACCAACTTGAAATGCAACTGGTTTTTGATCAACAAACAAAACATAGCTATGAAACCAACCGAGTTTTGCTGTTGTTAAAAGGCGATTTTCAAGAATATTTCGATCGCGGAGACCTGCGCCTAATAACTGGTATTGATAGGTTAGAGCGGATACAGCCATTGCTGCGTCTAAGAATGTGCCAACTTCTTCAGGTGATTGATAGCAGATCGTTTTATATTGACCATTGACAGCCGAAACAAATCTTTTTTGAGTACGTTTGAGATCACTTCGTGTAGACGAGCTTAATTGGCTCAGATAGTGATTGTAATCACCGCCGAAATCAATATAGCGATGATTGTAAGACTCCCCGTAATTAAGAACGTGATAGTTGGTGCTTAATGATGATTTCTGAGCTAGCACATTAGATAATGCAGAATCACTAACCACAGCCTGTAAAAAAATTACTTCGTTGATTGATAGTTCTTTTCGGAGCTGGGCAAATAACGCTAACAAATATAAAGATTTATCTGCGGCAATGGTTGGATCGAACCAAATTTCAGCAAACAGTGTATAGCGTTTTACGGGTATGCTAAATAATGTCCAATCACTAATCGCGATGCGAAGTGCCGAAGGATGTACAAAAAAAGTAGCACTAGCGATTATTGCGCCAGATTGTTCAAGGACAAATCTTGCTAATTGCTTATCTTCACCAGTGACAAAGGTTATTAACCAGCGCGGATCCTGATCAAGTAACATTTTTTTCTTAAAAGTTTCTGAATCAATATTCGCTTGCGAACTAGTTGAGACTAACTTCCAAGTTATCGTTTCTGTATTTGCTGGAGTCATAACTACGTATAGAAATTTATTAAGTTTTAATGGTAACGATTAAATTAAGTTTAAATTTTGTTGAGTTTTAATGATTTAATC
>SSFW01000011.1 GCA_008015595.1 Nitrosomonas sp.
GTTATCATGGTTTGCGTAATAAGTTGAGCCCAGCAAATTCGCTTCCTCTCCAGTAAATGCAATAAAAATGATTGTTCGCTGCGGTTGCCATTTTGGGGCAATTTGTCTGGCAAGCTCCAGCATTATGGCAATACCGCTCGCGTTATCATCGGCACCATAGTGAATTTTACCTTGGTTATCGTGACGAACATCGGGCCAACCCATACCAAGATGGTCATAGTGCGCTCCGATCACAAGGCTTTCTTTATCTAGTTGCGGATTAGATCCTGGTAATATGCCCACCACATTTCGTAAAGAAACGGTGCCTTTAGGTGGACCAACATCATGTTGCCAAACTTGGAAAAAGCGCTGATTGTCACCGCCAGGTAGCAATCCTGCCTGGTGAAACTGCTGTGCGATATAGTCTGCGGCTAGATCCAATTCGGGGGTTCCAAGCTCCCGCCCTTTAAACGCTGCACTCGCTAAGTGCGTGATATCAGCTAGCATTCGTGTTTCAGAGAACAGCGGAGGTAATTCTGCAAGAGCACGACGGGGTGACAGTGAGCCAATGTGTTCGGAGACGAATGACGGATCATCTTGCTGGTGGATTTTTTGCGTAAGCGGTGATTGCGTAATTGGCCATTGCCCTTTATCGATATTCGTTAATTCATCGCCTTTGAATACCAAGAAACTGTATTTACGGTAGTGGGGTAATTTTCGGGCTAGTTCTGCAATCGCACTGGGATGATGTGCGGCAACCCATAGTAGGGTTTTGTCTGCATTTTCTGGTTGCCTTGCAGTTAATACGATTGCGTGCTCGGCCTGATGATAGTGTTGCTGGGCAATTTGTAATGTATTCGCTTGATAGGAAACCTTTTGTGATTCGAGCGAAGACAGCACGGGTTGACTAAATCGATTCTCCCATCCCAATACCCATATGGTGCGATCGACTGGCAGTTTGTCGAGTTGATGATCTTGGATGATTTCGAGTCGTATTGACTGCGTTTTTTGCCAATTGGCAGCTAATTGCTGATAGGCCTGCAGCAACGCAGGATCAGCCTTTGAAGGTAATATCACTAATGCGTTTTCTGCACCGAATCCCTGTGAAAGGGCGGCTGGAATTTCACGGCTGTCGAGTCGTCTGAATACATCGAACTGAGGATCGATATCGACTCGGACGGGGCGCTGCGGTAAATCAATCAAGATAGTTTGAACGGTTTGGTTAAGTTTGATCGAATGCTGATACGCTTGTGGTTCTCCTTCAAGATGAATAGCAATCGGTAGCGTTAAGTCGTAGGGTTTCCCCGGTTGTGTTTGTTTAAGCGTCACTTTGAGTTTAAAGCCATTAGCAGTCGGTTCGGCTTGAGCTTCTTGGAGGTGTAGATTGGGCGCTCCACTTTGATTGATCCATTGCGCAAAAAATGGCGTAAAGTCACTGCGGGTATAGTGGTTGATACTTGCTAGTAAATCCTGAAATGTTGCTTGTTTGAATTTGTATTGCTGATAAAAAGCACGCAATAGACGAACAAAATCGTCATCCCCTAATGTTTGACGCAGCATATGGAAAAACATCATGGTTTTACCATAGCCCACAGCTTCTGAGCTAGAGCTATGGCGCGAAGTAAACTGTTTGATGGGGAAATCTTTTTCTTTATTAACGAAGTCAGTGTATTTTTGCAGTACATCGCGGCGATATTCCTTGCCTTTTCTGCCTTGTTCGGCAACTAGATGATCTGCAAGATAAGCAGTTAATCCTTCAGACCAATTTCCTTGCGTGTAATCGACGAATACCCCGTTACCCCAGTAGTTGTGAAGAATTTCATGGGGGTAAGACGTGTGCAAAATAAAAGGAAAGCGAACGACTTTGGGGCCTAATAAAGTAAAAGATGGCATTCCATACCCGGTCTCCCAGAAATTTTCAACCAGCGCAAATTTAGTGTAAGGATAGGGTCCGAGTAACTTGTTATACATCGCGATATATTGCGCGGTGGTATCCAAATATTTTTGAGCTAATGCTTTATCGGAGCCACGTAGATAAACATAGGAAGTTATGGTCGTAGTGGCTGGCTGGGTATAGCGTTCAAAGCGACCCGCGATCAGGTAGATATCGTCTTGGGGATGTTTTTCTTCCCAAACCACTTGTTGCGTGGTGCTTGATTTTTGCTCACTTAGCAATGTACCTTGACTGACAGCATCCCAGTCTTGTGGTACTTTGACTTCAAGCTGAAAAGAAACCATCGCGTTTTCAAATTGGGGATACCAGGCTGTTGAATTTGCTAGAAAGACACCCTCTTCAGAAATGAGACCTGGTGTGTAGCTAAAACTGCGTGCATATTCTTCACCAGGGCCTTGTACGGTGTGGTGAATCTTTCCTTGGAACGATAACTGAAATGAGTTTTGTTGCGCGGGGAGGGTGACAGTATAACGTTTGACTGGAACAGGTCTCGCGAGCAGCGTATTAATCTTTTGTTGTGGAGAAAGCTTAGCACCATTCATTTCTGTGATGGATAAGTCAGCATGCAAGCTAAAATCGAGCTTTGTTTCGCTATCTGATTTCAATAAGTGCTTAGGTACCTGTATTGTGCTGGTGACTTGAATTTCAGAAGCGCTAGGTATCAGGGTGATTTGCATTTGATGATGAAAGGTCTCATCGCTCGCACTAGCAGACATTGCGAAAAGGCTATAAATCATCGTGAGGCAAATGGCTACTATTAGGCGAGTCTCAGTTTTCATGGTTTTATTCTCTTGTTCGATCATGTCGTGCATTTTGGCAGATAGTTATGGTTATTGGGAATAGCTTTGAAACTAAGCTGGCAGGCTTACTTTCTTTTTCAAGCTATGTTTAAATGGATCAAATTAATTTGTGAGGTTTATCAGTCCTATGGAAAAACACGTTCAATCATTTAAGCGATCAAGCTGGTCAATTGGATTTCTGAGTTTAGCGTCACTTTGCTTGGCAATGAGTGTTACTGCTTCCGATTTTATTGTGGAAGACCATCAATTGTCGGATAAAGAGGTGAGAGTTGGAGAGGCCTACTATCGGGCTGATATGAAATGGATGGTCTATCAAGCAGAAGTATCTGAAAGTAACCCGTTTTACCAAATTTATTTAAAAGATCTGGTCAGCGGTAAGGTTCAGCAAGTCTCTCCGGGGGATGGGAAAACGACTTGTGCATGGGTTCATCCATCGCAAGAGAAAGTTTTATTTTCATCGACGCACGAAGATTCAGATGCAAAAGCAAAAATGCTCGCTGAGATCGAACGGAGGAAATCAGGTGAGAAGCAATCTTATGCCTGGGATTACGATGAGTATTATGATATTTACGAAACTGATTTTGCGGGCGGCAAAATCAAGAATCTAACGAATACCCTCGGCTATGATGCCGAAGCTTCTTGGTCACCGGATGGTAAGCTTATTGCATTTGCTTCGAATCGCAGGGCTTATACTGAAAAATTATCCGATGAGGAAGCAGCATTATTAAAAAAAGATCCTTCTGCCTTCATCGATATTTACATCATGGATGCTGATGGGTCCAATGTGAAACGGCTTACTCACACGAATGTCTATGATGGAGGGCCATTTTTCAGCCCCGATGGAAAAAGAATCGTATGGCGGCGATTTTCAACCAATGGCCGAGAAGCTGAAATTTTTACAATGAATATCGATGGATCAGACCAGAAACAAATTACGCACTTAAACATGATGTCGTGGGCACCTTTTTATCATCCCTCTGGGCAATACATCATTTTCTCAACGAATCTTCATGGCCATCGCAATTTTGAGCTTTATATCGTTGATGTCGATGGAAAAAAACAACCGGTTCGTGTGACGGATAAGGATGGATTCGATGGTTTACCTGTTTTTACACCGGATGGGAAAGCGATTACCTGGACAAGCGACCGTACGCCTGAGAAAAAAGGGCATTTGTTCCATGGAAAATGGGATCATGCAAAAGCACTGGAAAGCCTTTCGTTGCAGTAAGGTTGGGTCAGAATTGTAGGTTAATTGGTTGGGTTGTTGTTGTGTATGAAATTCATACAGTTAACTTTGATTTGGTAATAAAATGAGCTGGTGAAGGTTTTTCTTAATAACAATTCATAGGGGATTGATATGTCAATTGCAAAAGTTTTTGAGATCATTTCATCGAGTAAAGTGAGCTTTGATGATGCGATTAAGAAAGGGGTTGCCCGTGCTGCAGATACCATGACCGATATCACCTCAGCGTGGGTGAAAGATCAATCTGTAGAAATCTCAGGTGGAAAAATTGTTGAGTACCGCGTCGTGTTGAAAATAACCTTTGTCCTTAAACCAGCGCCTAAAGCTGCGGCATCTAAAACCAAAGCAAAAGCAACCAAGTAATTGGCACAATGATACTATCAATCGATTAGCTGGGTAGTGGGCTGGGACTTATTCTGCCGTGTCATCGATAACTATGGTGATATTGGCTTTTGTTGGCGATTATCACGGCAGTTAACAACAGAATATGGCTTGGCTGTTCGATTGTGGGTGGATGATTTAGCGAGTCTACAGCGCATTTGCCCGAGCGTTGATCCACATCAAACGTTTCAACAGCGTTGCGGTGTGCAAATCAATCATTGGACTGATCCATTCCCAGATATTATTCCGGCTGATGTGGTGATTGAGGCTTATGGGTGCGAGCTGCCGGAAAAATATATCCAGGCGATGCTTCCGAATCATTCGCGAGGCCGTCAACCGGTATGGATCAACTTGGAGTACCTATCTGCAGAATCTTGGGTGGAGGAATATCATGGACTTTGCTCACCGCATCCCCGTTTACCCCTAACGAAATATTTTTTCTTTCCAGGATTTACAGTGAATACCGGTGGATTACTGCGAGAAAAAAATCTATTAACACAACGCGATAGCGTGCAACACAATGCAGCTAATTGGTGGTTGCAAAATGATTTACCCATTCCCGATGAAACCGAGATCGTCATTTCTCTTTTTTGCTATGACACAGCGCCGATTTCTAATTTGCTAGAAGCTTGGACTCATTCGCAGACTCCGATTCGCTGTGTTATCCCCGAAGGTCAGGCGTTGACTCTACTCAGAAACGGGTTAAACCGATCAGCGTTAAAAGCGGGAGATGTTATTCAACAGGATAAACTTACCGTGCAAATCATTCCATTTCTACCTCAAGCGCAATATGATCAATTACTGTGGCTATGTGATTGCAATTTTGTCAGAGGGGAAGATTCATTTGTGCGAGCTCAATGGGCGGGACGTCCCTTTGTTTGGCAAATTTATCCCCAAGCTGATAATGTTCACCATGTTAAGCTTGAAGCATTTCTTAATCGGTATTTACAGTCATTGACCAAAGAGTCTGCCCAGGCATTCCGGGCTTTCCATCATGGTTGGAATGGACGTGAGCGTCTCGATTGGAATCATTTTTGGCAACACCATGCAATTTTCCACCAACATGCTTTAACTTGGTCTAGCCAGTTAGCAGTAATTCCTGATTTAACCTTCAATTTGGTCGAATTTTGTAAAAGACAATAAGACTAGGTGCTTAGGAAGCAAAGTGGTTAGCGCTACAGGAAAACAATGAATCGATTTCTACGAAGAAACCAAACCATCATCTTGATGGAATTATAATATTAAGAATCTAATAGATTGCGGTTGTTAGCAACAATTTAGATTAGAATCAGCTTTGATTTTGGGGAGTTAAAACTACGAATGACAGGACGTACACAGGCGACAGCTTTACGCGCGATTTATCAACTTAAAGTTACCTTGAATTATATTCGTCCACTGATATGGCGCAGGTTTTTGATTGCCAGCACTGACAGCCTAGCAAATTTACATCTTGTCATACAAATCGTGATGGGTTGGACCGATTCGCACTTGCATGAATTTGCAAAAGGTGGAGAACGCTATGGCCTACCCGATGAAGATTTTCCTTCAGCGATACACGATGAATCCAAATTTCGTATTAGCCAGATATTGAAACAGGAAAAAGACAAAATCCGTTATACCTACGACTTCGGTGATAGCTGGGATCATGAAATTGTTCTAGAGAAAATCCTACCCTTTGAAATGGGAACTAAATTACCAACCTGTCTCAAAGGAAGTCGTGCCTGCCCACCGGAGGATGTTGGTGGCCCGCCTGGGTATGAGATGTTCCTTGAGGCCTTAGCTGACCCTAGTCATCCGGAGCATGGCGGTATACTAGAATGGTTCGGTGAACCGTTCGACGCCGAGCACTTTGATCTAGCAGAAGTGAATCACTTACTGCACAACTAGCACGCCCGTATTTGTGCAGTAATCCAACGCAGCAAAATGAGCTCTATAGCATGAACGATAGTATATTTGA
>SSFW01000065.1 GCA_008015595.1 Nitrosomonas sp.
CATTTTAGAAGCTTCATTAAAAGTACTCCCAAGACCGGAAACTGAATTAAGTATTTGTTTGGAGATGAATCAATCACAAGCCATTGAAAAAATACATCAGTGGGCAAGTAAGCCACTACCGATTTCAGCCAGTTGCTATCATGAAAACAAATTACTCATTAGGTTATCGGGTTCGCCCGCTGGGGTTAGTGCTGCTTGCCAAAAAATAGGCGGAGAAGTGCTCGAATCGAGTGATTCATTCTGGCAATCGCTGCGTAACCATACCCACCCTTTTTTTACTTCTGGCAAAAGACTCTGGCGACTATCCGTCAAATCTACTCTACTACCTATCGCATTGGAAGGCGAGCAACTCATTGAATGGGGGGGGGCTTTACGCTGGTTAGCAACCGATGGGCAAGAAAACGATCAAACCCTTCGCCAACAAATTGGCGATCTAAATGGGCATGCAACGTTATTTTATGGCGATAAATCAAACATTCAAGCCTTTCATCCACTTTCCCCGTCTATGCTAAAAATTCATCAAAAATTAAAACAACAATTTGATCCGCTCAGTATCTTTAATCACGGACGGATGTACTCCGAGTTTTAAACAATGCAAACCAACCTCGCTGATTTTGTAAAAAAAAATCAAAATAGTACTGAAGCAGAAGCCATTCTTCGATCCTGCGTACATTGCGGATTTTGTCTTGCGACTTGCCCAACCTACCAGTTATTAGGCGATGAGCTGGATAGCCCCCGGGGTCGAATTTATTTAATGAAGCAAGTGTTGGAAGGTCAAGCGGTTACGCAAAAAACGCAGTTACACTTGGATCGTTGTCTCACGTGTCGGGCCTGCGAAACAACCTGCCCTTCCGGCGTTCGTTATAGCCACCTATTAGATATAAGCCGCGGTATCGTAGAAGAAAAGGTGGCACGTAATCGCTATAGCGAGCTGAAGCGCTTTGCAATCCGTAAATTTCTAACCAGTCGATCGATATTTAAGTTTTCGGTTAGGATAGCGCAGTTATTACGCGCTTTTATGCCTGCTAAACTTAAAGCAGCTATACCCCCGTTGCAGCGTTCGGCTGTAAATTGGAACAATTCTCGTCACCCAAGAAAAATGCTTGTACTGGATGGTTGTGTTCAACCCACACTGGCTCCCAATATTAATGCAGCTACAGCACGCGTTCTCGATAAACTAGGTATTTCTTTGATTAAGGTAGAAGAAGCCGGGTGCTGTGGCGCGTTAGCCTATCATCTCAATGCCCAACAACAAGGATTAGATGCGATGCGCCATAACATCGATGTTTGGTGGCCTTTGATCGAAACACATCAAATCGAAGCAATCGTAATTTCAGCCAGTGGTTGCGGCGTCACCGTCAAAGAATATGGACACTTTCTGCAATATGATGCAGCTTATGCTGAAAAAGCCCAGGTAGTAGCTGCACTTGCTAAAGATATTAGTGAAATCATTACGGCTGAATTGGAAAATTTAACGGTACTATTGAAAGAAACATCGCTAAATCATCCCGGCAAGCTTGCCTTTCATTCACCCTGTACACTGCAACATGGAATGAAAATTCGAGGTGTCGTTGAGAAAATCCTCAGTTCAGCCGGTATCACCTTGTGTCAGGTTGATAACCCTCATCTTTGTTGTGGATCAGCGGGTACATATTCAATTTTGCAGCCAACACTATCTCAACAACTCCTAAAAGATAAGGTAATTGCATTATCTGCAAATGGACCAGCGCAAATCGTTACTGCAAATATTGGCTGCTTGATGCACATTCAGAGTGGAACCACCCTACCCGTCAAACATTGGATTGAATTACTGGATACACTGATACACACTTAAACACCGCCCCTCCCCCGTTAAATAAGTTGAACCAACAGTGAGTTGTTTTGACTGAAATATGGCAGAAAATATGGCTTTTTTCTTTATTGAGTAAGAAGCAATCGATTTATTCTCAACGAAATCAATTCAGTTTGGGAACCTTTAAAAATTATTAGCACTCTTATGCATCGAGTGCTAAAATTAAGGTAAATCTTTTGCAAATAATCATCCCAACAGTAAAGGAGATAGGAATAATATGACTGATATCTGTGCGCTACCTTCTGTCGTCGGTGGTAATATCGAAAGTTATATTCAAGCAGTTAATCGTTGCCCCATTCTGTCACAAGAAGAAGAAACAGGCCTAGCTCGCTCACTAAGAGATGATGGCAATATTGAAGCTGCACATAAACTCGTCCTATCGCATTTACGGGTTGTAGTTGCGGTAGCCCGTGGTTATTTAGGCTATGGATTACCCCATGCTGATCTTATCCAAGAAGGAAATGTCGGCTTGATGAAAGCGGTAAAACGCTTTGATCCCGAACGCGGGGTACGATTAATTTCATTTGCGATTCACTGGATAAAAGCTGAAATCCATGAGTTCATCATGCGTAATTGGCGGTTGGTTAAAATCGCCACAACGAAGCAACAGCGTAAACTTTTCTTCAATCTCAGGAGTATGAAACAAAGCCTGGATACGATGTCGCAAGCTGAAGTAAACACGGTAGCTAAACAATTAGGTGTCAAACCGGAAGAAGTGGTCGAAATGGAAACTCGCTTTAGCGGTCGAGATGTTTCACTAGAACCGAGTGGTGACGATGAAGATGATATCACTAGCCCAATTCATTACTTAACGGATGGTTCCGATCCCGCTCAACAAGTCGAACAAGAGCAAATCGCCCGCTTATATCATGATAAGTTACAAGAATCGCTTGCCAGTTTAGATGATCGTAGCCGCCATATTATCGAAGCGCGCTGGTTAAGAGAGCAAGATACTGCAACGCTGCATGAACTTGCAGATGAATTAGGCGTATCAGCAGAGCGCATTCGCCAAATTGAAGCAAAAGCAATTCAAAAAATCAAAAGTACCGTTGGGGCGGTTCTATAACAATCTACCTTAATGGCTGTGCTTCAGGTCAAGAAGCACAGCTAACTCAATAATTAAGCGAATGCAGCGCTAAGCCACAGTAATTTGTTGACTGAGGTAAACATCCTGAATGGCATTGAGTAATTTAACGCCTTAATCAAATGGCTTTTGAAAAGCCTTCCGACCAGAAATCAGCCCCATCCCGCCAGCTCTCTTATTGATGACCGCTGTCCGCACTGCCTGATGCAAATCGTCTTTACCGGATTCACCCCCCGAATTAATCATGCCAACTCGGCCCATATAACAATTGGCTACTTGATATCGAACCAAATCAATCGGATGATCGCTAGTTAATTCGCTATAAACCTTGGCATTGGTTTTACCAAATTTAAGCGCTGTGTAGCCCCCATTATTCTCAGCCATTTTTTGCTTGACGATATCTGCTTCGAGCGTCACCGCTAAATGGTTCGCTTGGCCCGTCAAATCCGCGCTCACGTGATAATCTTTTTCAGGTGTCTTGAAGGCGGTATTGCGTGTATACGCCCAAAGAATAGTCACCATTCCTAGCTCATGCGCATGCGCAAAGGCTTCTGAAATTTCCTGTATTTGGCGCCGCGATTCCTCAGAGCCAAAAAAAACCGTGGCGCCCACCGCGCAAGCGCCCATCTCAAAAGCCTGATCAACACTCGCAAATAACGTCTGATCGAATTTATTCGGGTAAGTTAATAACTCGTTATGATTGATCTTCAGAATGAACGGAATCTTATGCGCATAACGCCGCGCAACCATACCCAATACACCTAAAGTCGATGCCACTCCATTACACCCCCCTTCGATCGCAAGTCGAACAATATTTTCAGGGTCGAAAAACAATGGATTCGGTGCAAACGAAGCACCGCCGGAATGTTCAACTCCTTGATCCACTGGCAGTAATGAAAGATAGCCGGTTCCCGCCAAGCGACCATGGTTATAAAGTGCCTGCAGGTTACGCAATACGCCAGGTTTACGATCGCTATTCAGTAGCACCCGATCGATGAAATCAGGCCCAGGTATTTGTAGATTTGCTTTAGGAATGCCTTGGCAAACGTGCGCTAATAATTGATCTGCTTCTTGACCCAATAAATTAACAATATCAGTCATTGCTTACTCCTTATCACCATTTTTTTGAGTATACGCCCAAAAATAGCATCAGGTAACAAAGCAACTCAAAACATCGATAAAACCACGACGACAAACACCATCTTTGCCGTATTCCACCACTAGTTAATCGCGCCTTACCCAGCGATGTTTCGTGTTCTTGAATATAGCGCTCCTCCCACTCACAAATTGCTTCCCCTTTAAGCTATAGCTTACTCCATCCGCAGTTGCGTTGCGGCCCCACTGCTGAGCTTCATGGCCTACAGCCAGCCAATCAACAATCACTCAGCTCATCCATCACATTTAGGCAAGCAATGATCGTCATCGGTATATAATGCTTCTTTTCATTTTTTACCGAAGCAATGCAGGACCCCAAACCCCCGGTCGTTGAACCTTATACTTTCGTTTTTAGCTGGAAGCGCTTTTTCGTGCATAGTGCGATCATGGGCTTTTGTGTATTTCTAGGATTGATGACTTGGTACTTGGGCAAACCGCCGAGTATCCGCTTTTACGAAACGAAATCGGAAGCCCCTTTAACGGCGCCACTAGCACCGGGTATCAATATGGCGCTAGATATGCAAAGCTCGGTTGCTGTGAGACTAAGTGAGCCGTTACACGTCGAGCTATTTAAAGGAAATGTTTATTTTGATATTCAGAAACAGGCCACCCATCAATTGGAAGTAAAAGTAGGTAGCACCATCATCAAAGATTTTGGCACCCGTTTTAGCATTCAATTACATAAGGACGGCACGGGCCACATTGCAGTTACCGACGGGCACATCAAGATCCATAGCCCTTCAGGAAATGTTTTCCAGATCAATGCGTACGAGGAAGCCGAATTTGACGAAACTGGCATTAGCAAACACCGCTTGCTCAGCGAAAAAAACATCGCGCCTTGGCACATCTTGCGGTAATCCCCTCAATATACAATCAGAGATTTGCTAGTGGGGGGGGGAAGAAAATAGTACTAAATATTAACCCTGCCTAATTCAATTATACTCTGCGCATTGAATCAAAAAAGTCAGCGTTATTTTTAGTTGCTTTAATTTTATCCAACAAGAATGACATTGCATCCATATCATCCATTGGATAAAGCAGTTTGCGCAAGATCCATATTTTTTGAAGTATCTCTTGTGGCAGCAATAATTCTTCTCTTCGTGTTCCGGAACGATTGACATTAATGGCTGGATAAATACGCTTCTCAGCCATTCGGCGATCTAAATGAATCTCCATATTACCCGTACCTTTGAATTCCTCGTATATCACATCATCCATACGAGATCCTGTATCCACAAGTGCAGTGGCGATAATGGTCAATGACCCACCTTCTTCAATATTCCGAGCAGCGCCAAAAAATCGCTTAGGGCGCTGCAAAGCATTAGCATCAACGCCACCAGTAAGTACCTTACCTGAAGCAGGGACGACTGTATTGTAAGCACGCGCCAAACGAGTAATCGAATCAAGCAATATCACGACATCTTTCTTATGTTCAACTAGTCGTTTGGCCTTCTCTATTACCATATCTGCAACCTGTACGTGCCTGGCAGCAGACTCATCAAAAGTGGAAGAGATAACTTCACCTCTTACTGAACGAATCATTTCGGTCACTTCTTCAGGGCGCTCATCTATCAGCAAAACCATCAAAATAACATCAGGGTGATTGGCTGCAATCGAGTGTGCAATATGTTGCAGCATCACTGTCTTTCCAGATTTTGGACTAGCAACCAATAACCCTCTTTGTCCTTTACCGATCGGTGCAATAAGGTCGATTATTCTTCCAGTCGTATTCTCCTCGGCCCGGATATCGCGTTCTAGTACTAAACGCTCAGTGGGGAATAAAGGAGTTAAATTCTCAAACAGAATCTTGCGTTTAGAATTTTCAGGCGGCTCATTATTGACTTTATCAACTTTCACTAAAGCAAAATAACGCTCACCATCCTTAGGAGGACGTATCTCTCCATCTACCGAATCCCCAGTATGCAGGTTGAAACGTCGAATTTGACTTGGAGAAATATAAATATCATCAGGACCTGCTAAGTACGAAGTATCAGGAGAGCGCAAGAAGCCAAAACCATCTTGCAAAATTTCCAAAGTACCTTCACCAAAAATACTCTCATTCTTACGTGCTTGGTTTTTTAATAAGGCAAAAATTAAATCTTGCTTCCGCAGGCGATTGGCTCCTTCGACTTCATTTGCAACTGCCATTTTAATTAATTCGGAAACATGAAGGCTTTTTAGATCAGATAAGCGCATGGAGAATATGATTGAAAGATCAGAAAAGAAAAACTTGAAGAGACTTAGATGTTGTAACCTGCTGACTGATCACTAAAGGAATACAAATTAATTCTTTAATTTGTTGTCAAATCGCTTGATTAGTTATCTCAAAGGTGGCTATCAATAAAGGCAGTTAGCTGAGACTTCGATAAAGCGCCCACTTTAGTCGCTTCAATATTACCGTTTTTAAATAACATTAACGTTGGAATTCCACGAATCCCATATTTCTGAGGGATGTGTTGATTCTCATCGATATTTAGCTTAGCGACTTTAAGGCGGTCATTATATTCGTTGGCCACCTCGTCAAGAATAGGTGCAATCATTTTACAAGGACCACACCA
>SSFW01000149.1 GCA_008015595.1 Nitrosomonas sp.
ATCCCAAGCAGACCCGTAACAAACCGGCGACGAAGATCGACATGATCGCGTTGGCCCGAGATGTGCGGGAGTTTCCGGACGCCTATCAAGCAGAACGAGCTCGTCGATTAGGCGTAAGCGAAAAAGGTATTGGTCACGCGCTGCAGCGTATGAACATCAGCTATAAAAAAAACACTGTGGCATCCCAAAGCGGACGAAGACAAACGGCACATCTTCCAGGAGACGATTAAGACGTACAAAGCTCAAAATCGCGTTATCGTTTATATTGACGAGAGTGGTTTTGCTCACGATATGTCACGAACACATGGGTATGCGCCCATCGGCAAGCGGTGTCACGGTGTGTGTAATTGGCATGCCAGAGGCCGCGTCAATCGGCAAATGTCTTCTGACGGTGGGGTTGTTCATAAGCAATATTGATGCAGATACTTTTTTGGGCTGGACGGTACAGGATCTGTTGCCACAACTTCCACCAGCATCAGTTGTGGTCATGGATAACGCGACCTTTCACAAAAGGCAGGATATTCAAAATGCAATCACACAAGCCGGACATACGCTTGAATATCTGCCAGCGTATTCACCAGACCTTAACCCCATTGAGCACAAATGGGCACAAGCTAAAGCAATCAGAAAACAACAAAACCAAACCGTTGAGCAGCTCTTTAAAATTGAATCGTTTTATGTGACGTAGGCTATATGATCAAACTTACTTCACAAAAGGTGCAGAAAATGGGGTTGATCGGTCTGATGAAAAAATTCTTTTTTCCCGCCTGCAAATAACTTTCTGACTTTGATTATCTAAAAGCACAGTTAACTGGCTTATTCCTTGGTATCTTTGTAAATTCCAAGGATAGGCTGGCTCATCTTGAAAGACTCAGGTGCATCAAGATGCCAGGGAAACAAGCCATTTTTGTCAGGCCAAATAATCTGTACCGCAGCAAAATCCTCACTCTGTTCCCACCAAATAACGGAACCAAGATATTCAGAAAATTGGTCTCGCGGTACTGGAACAAAAACGACCTCATAGTTCTTAATCAGCGTCGAGCTTGGTTGAGAGACATCGATCGGCTTACCTGAAGCCGCTGCATCGGCAACTAGACTTAAAATACTATGCGCAGTTTCTACTGGTAATCCAAAAATGATAAATTCAGGCTGTCCATAGCTGCTATTCAAACCGATCGTATATGAAAAATTTACTGAGTCTGTATCACCTTCTGGTGAACGAACACTGGTACATTGCCAACCATATTTTGCAATATTTGCAACAAGCTTTCGTTCATAATCATTACTAGGTTTAGGATGTGGCATGAATTATTCCCTGACTTTCAGTTCAATAAGTTTTTTGTAGCTGCTAGCTCAATTTAAGTATCCTGGTCTGCAATAATTGCCTACGCTAATTTGGATATTTCAAGCTGATTCTTATGAAATCTATCGAATTGATTTAGTCCGATCATACCAAATTCTATTTGACTTATAACCTAGCGCATAATGAGATTCAACCTACTCACCCTTTACCTCTGCCATGATGACTAATGGTATGATTTGGATTTTCCAACACCGTCCCGTCACAACTAATCAAGCTTAGCAATGGTAAGCCCACCTGAAGCAGTTATTCAGCAAATCCAATTCTTACGAGTGACGATCGAGTTACATAACTATCGCTATTATGTGCTGAATGAACCCACAATTCCGGATGCTGAGTACGATCGTCTGTTTCATGAATTACAACAACTGGAGCAGCAATACCCTGAATTAATCACATTGGATTCACCCACTCAACGCGTTGGAGCTGCGCCGCTGGATGAGTTCTCTCAATTCAAGCATCGCACCCCAATGCTATCTTTGAGCAATGCGTTTGAAGCAGCTGAAGTTGAAACATTTGACCGGCGGCTCCGTGATGAAATTACAGTGCATACCATTGAATACAGCGTTGAACCGAAATTTGACGGACTAGCCGTTAGTTTAGTGTACGCGCAAGGGCTACTTACCGTTGGCGCGACCCGTGGTGATGGTTATACCGGCGAAGATATCACACATAACTTACGCACTATCCAGTCAATACCATTACGTTTACCCCTAGACAATCCTCCTGCATACCTTGAAGTACGGGGAGAAGTCATGATTCTCAAAGCTGATTTTATACAACTCAATCAGCAACAAGAAAAAAAAGGGGAAAAATTATTTGCCAACTCACGTAACGCCGCTGCTGGTTCACTCCGACAACTCGACCCTAACATAACCGCTCAGCGCCGACTCACTTTTTTTGCATATGGGATCGGTATCCTTGAGCCGCCATCTGAATCGCTTAAGCGACAAAGTGATGTCATGACTTTTTTGACCTCACTGCACTTCCCAATTGCTAAAGAACATCAAATCGTACAAGGTACAATCGGTTTACTAAAATATTACCAGTGGATGATGGCGCAACGGGAGCGATTACCTTACGACATCGATGGTGTCGTTTATAAAGTTAATGACTTAAATGATCAAGTCAAACTTGGTTTTGTTTCTCGGGCACCCCGCTTTGCAATCGCCCATAAATTTCCTGCACAAGAAGCGGTAACTCAGTTACTGGGCATTGATGTACAAGTGGGTCGCACAGGCACGCTGACTCCGGTTGCCCGACTAGCACCTGTTTTCGTGGGTGGAGTAACCGTCACCAATGCAACATTGCATAACGAAGATGAAATCAAACGTAAACAAATCATGATCGGTGATTTTGTCATCGTACGAAGAGCCGGCGATGTCATTCCAGAAGTCGTTGCAATCGTTCCGGAACAACGGTCAGTTAATGTAACTGCTTTCACCATGCCAGACCACTGTCCAGCATGCGGATCACGCGCAGTAAGACTGACTGGTGAAACGATCATACGCTGCACGGGTGGTTTATTCTGCCCAGCGCAACGCAAACAAGCGATTCTGCATTTTGCTTCACGCCGTGCGATGAATATTGAAGGCTTAGGTGAGAAGCTGGTTGATCAATTAGTTGATCACGCCATTGTTCGCACTCCTGCTGATCTTTACAAACTGGGTATCGCTGCACTAGCCCAATTAGCGCGTATGGCTGAAAAATCAGCGAACAATACGCTCCAGGCCATAGAACACAGCAAGCATACGACCCTGGCTCGATTTATCTATGCGCTGGGTATTCGCCATGTAGGCGAAACAACTGCCAAGGATTTAGCACGTTATGTTGGACAATTGGATCGATTAATGGCAATGAATGTCGAACAATTGCAGCAAGTACACGATATAGGGCCTATCGTTGCGGAAAGCATTGTCGATTTTTTTACCGAACCTCATAATCGTGAGGTGATCGAACAACTCCGCGCCGCAGGTGTACATTGGGATGAAAATCCAGAAGCCTTGGAATATTCACCTAATTCCAAGGTGCAAGGTAAAACTTTCGTGCTCACCGGCACACTCCCTACCCTATCACGCGAAGCAGCAAAAACTTTGATTGAGCAATCCGGTGGCAAAGTTACAAACAGTATTTCTACCAAAACCCATTACGTGGTGGCTGGCGCTGAACCTGGCAGTAAATACCACAAAGCTATTGAGTTAGATATCCCTATTCTTGATGAAGCTACATTGCTTAATTTGCTAGAAACTCAAACGATAAAACCAACCTCATGATGTTATGAAAGAAACCCTGGAAAATGCACAACAGATTCTAAGCCACGCGGAGCTAATCTGCCCACCTCAATCGCTCAATTTGGCTATCGAACGTTTATCTAAAGAAATCAGTGGTGCACTATCAAAACAATTTCCACTGGTACTCAGCGTGATGGGGGGTGCTATCGTTTTTACAGGACAGCTATTACCATTGCTTAACTTTCCACTCGATTTCGATTATGTACATGCAAGTCGCTATAATCATGCTTTTCAAGGCTCAACCTTGCACTGGAAAATCGCACCACCAGAACAAGTCTCAGGTCGAGTAGTCCTTGTTTTGGATGATGTTCTCGATGAAGGGTATACGATGACCGCAATTCGCCAACGCGTACTCGCAATGGGAGCAAAACAATTTTATTGTGCAGTATTGGCTGATAAATCGATCGGTAAAGAAAAACCGCTTCAAGCTGATTTTGTCGGTATTACATTACCGAATCGATTTGTTTTTGGTTTTGGAATGGACATCAAAGGAATGTGGCGAAATTTACCTGCAATTTATGCGATTAGGGATTAATCAATGCTTGCGATAATCGGTGGCAGTGGAATGACCAAGCTTTCTTGCTTGGAGATATCGCGCCGTCAAATTGTGCGAACACCCTATGGCGAACCATCGGGCCCGCTCATGTTCGGAAAAATCAATGATTGCGAAATTGTGTTTCTGGCTCGTCATGGACACGGCCACACGATTCCTCCACACCTTGTAAATTATCGTGCTAATTTATGGGCGCTGCATCAATTCAGCCCCCAGCGAGTCGTAGCAGTAGTATCTGTAGGCGGTATTCGCGCTGATTTAGTACCAGGCAGCATTGTTGTACCTGATCAGATCATCGATTATACCTATGGGCGCAAATTCACCTTCTTTGATAACACGGACCGCCCCATTACCTACACGGATTTTACTTATCCCTATTGCCAAGAAACACGCGCTCATTTACTAGAAGCTGCTAAAAAATCGGGTGAGCTCCTTATTGATGGGGGCGTTTATGCAGTCACACAAGGTCCTCGCCTCGAAACAGCCGCTGAGGTCAATCGACTAGAGAATGATGGTGCTGATATGATTGGTATGACAGGTATGCCTGAAGCCATTCTAGCCAAAGAACTTGATCTACCCTATGCTGCAATTGCTGCAGTTGCAAACCATGCCGCTGGTCGCGGAACCAGTGTGCGTGCAATTCCCCTTGAAGAAGTTTATGCTGTACTGGAAAAGGCAATGATTAGTGTCCGTAATATTCTAGAACATATGGTAATTGAACATGGCGATTAAAACTGTTTTAAGAATGGGTGATCCGGTATTACTCCAAGTTGCCAAGAAAGTAGAGCAATTTGATACTCCAGAATTGCAAACCCTCTTGCAAGACATGCATGATACGATGGCTTCACTCAATGGTGCAGGCTTAGCTGCCCCTCAAATTGGGGTCAGCTTGCAAGTCGTCATTTTTGGCGTTGACTATAATCCACGTTATCCTGATGCAGAAACTGTCCCCTACACGATTTTGATCAATCCAAAAATCACGCCGCTATCCAAGAAAATGGAAGAAGATTGGGAAGGGTGCTTAAGCGTTCCTGGGATGCGCGGGAAAGTTCCGCGCTATACCAAAATACGCTATCAAGGTGTTGATCAACATGGAAATCCCATTGACCGAAGTGTTGAAGGCTTTCATGCACGAGTAGTGCAACACGAGTGTGATCACCTCATTGGAATTTTATATCCGATGCGAATTAGAGATTTCAGACAATTTGGCTTTACAGATGTCTTATTTCCAGGGCAGGAAATAATGGATGACTAACGAATTGATCACCCCAATCACCAAGGTTTCACTACAACGAGAATTACAGCGGCGATTAGAATCACAACGGGAATTTCATTAAACCACCGATAATAGACATGACTGTGTTGATTCCGATCATGTTTGAAATCCAGTAAGATTTTTCTGCAATAGATATGATAGGCAATCAATACTACGACCAGCGCAAGTTTAGCGTGTAGCCAAGCGCCAGCGAAACCGTACCCCAGCCATAGCCACATTCCAAAAACAATCGTCAATAAAGCACCCGGGGTCATAATTCCATAGAACAACTTGCGTTCCATGATTTTAAATCGATCATTACCTGCCTGATCAGTGCACATAGCATGATAAACAAACAAGCGTGGCAAGTAGAATAATCCAGCAAACCAGGTGACCATGAAAATGATATGAAACGATTTTATCCAAAGCATTGTACTTTCTTCCCAATAATGTTTTTAATCTAAGGTTTAAATAAAGATTATAACGGGTGTAGCTTACAATTGAATTTCCGATTGCTCTCTTTCTTGTTGTTATTTTATGGTACTTCAGTAATAGCGAGTAATACTTACTTAGAAGACCCAGATAGCTATTACGCACGATTGAAACAATTACAACCTGGCGATCATTTGCAGCTAAAACCAGGCATCTACCGAAAAGGATTACCTATTCATCACTTACCAGGCAATCGTCTTGCGCCAATCACAATTTCTGGGCCTAGCGGTCAACAATCGGCTATTTTTATAGGGCGACCGGGACATAATACGGTAAGTATTATTGACTCAAGTCATATCACCATTCGTAATCTCGTCATTGATGGAATTGGGTTACCCGTTGATGGAATCAAGTGTGAAGGTCATGCAAATTGGGCACATCACATTACCTTGGAAAATTTACAGATTTATGGCCACGATCATAATCAAGAAATTGTGGGAATCTCAACTAAATGCCCCGCCTGGAATTGGATTATTCGCCATAATATTATTAAGAACGCGGGAACAGGAATTTATCTTGGAAATTCCGATGGTAGAGCACCTTTTATCGCTGGTCTGATTGAATACAATTTGATCACCCATACCATGGGCTATAGCCTCCAAATAAAACATCAACTCCCTCGCCCGAGTATTCCTGATATTCCTACCGAGAAACAGCACACCATCATCCGACATAATGTTTTCAGCAAAGCTGATCAATCAAGTACGGGAAAAGCAGCGCGACCTAATTTACTGGTTGGTCACTGGCCTACTGACGGCAATGGGAAAGATGATCAATATCTCATCTATGGGAACTTCTTATATCAGAATGCTACTGAATCATTATTCCAAGGTGAGGGCAGAATCGCCTTCTATAATAACCTACTGGTAAACCATCAAGGCAATGCAATTCGGTTACAACCCCGCTCAGCGCAATCCGATCATATCAGTATATTCTTTAACACCATACTGACCTCCGAAATTGATATTTTTTTAGCTAAACCCAAGAATAAATCAAATTCGAACTACTGGATAACGCATAATGCCATTTTTACTGGAAAATCGGCTACTGCATCGAGTCTGACCAAAAACAACTTAGTTTATGATTATCCATTAGCAGGACACTATCTCATCCAACCTTACTTAATGCCAGGCCAGATGAATTTAAATCTCATTTCTCAGGATAGAATGGCTCCCAAACTCAATATCAATCATTTAAAAAACCACCTCGACTGGAATGTGGATTTTGATGGGGAGATCAGTGAACAACGCTTTGGTGCTTATACAAATGAAACAAAACCTCGCTGGTATCCCAACTTGGAAATCAAACCAGTTTTAACAACGAAGTAAAAAAATTAAAGTGCCAGGCTAGCGTTCAATTAATACAAGCAGTCTGACATAACGCGCTCCCATTGCGATCACTCCTACCATCCCCAGATAAACAATAGACCAGCGGAACATCAATACTTCTTCAGGCAGCCATTGAGTACGATTAGCACCAAGTAAAAACTGGGGTGCAGAAAACACGCTACCATATTTGAAAAGAACTTGTTCGAGCCCATTATTCATTAACCACCAACTAGCCGCTAGCGCAAATATGCTCACAATTACCATAAAAATGGCGTTCCGGTAATTTAACTTCGAAAGTAGTGTAGCATGCGATGCCAGTAGAAAAAGTAACATCCCTAAGTATGGTTCGCCATTAGGTGCAATAAGCTCGACCAAATTATCCGTAATGGCTTCATCGACAACAATCCATTTTGCTAACCACCATAACGAGATAAGGATAAAAAAACTACCGACTACTGCCGGAAAGCGCCAAAGAGGATTGATAATTAGTGCACAAATTGTCAATGGCACTAGCAACAGCCAATAAAGCGCAGTAAACCTTACAGTACGCTCCAGAAGATTCACCATGGCTGCAGGCCAATCAGCTATTCGATCTCGCCAGACATTACCCCAGTAATTATCCTGCACAATCCGGCGATAAAGATCAGTCGAACCAGTAATATCATTAAGACTTTCAGCAGTGACGGATAACATAAGCAGCGCTAAACTTATACAGGCAGTCAATAGTAACCAGAATGGCAACCATAACACCGCCCATGTTTGCTTTCCCGCTTGTTGTACTATCCAACCTGGCGCAAAACCCAGCCATAATAAAACAATTGCAAAAACGACACTGCCAAACAATTGATGTGTTCCAAAAAGTTCGCGCAGATTATAGGGAACGTTAGGCATTTGAATTAGCGTCCATAAACTCAACGTAATTATAACGATGAGCGCTAGGATCTTGTACCAAATAACAGACTGCCTTCCAGAAGCTGGCGCTGCTAACGACACCGGACTAGCCGAAGTTTTCTGCTCATGCGCAGTCGTTTCTTCAAAATGAATTGGATTAGACGGATTGATCTGTCGTCCTAACACGATAGCAAAGGGAATGAGGATCCCTAGGATAGTCAATGGTGTTGTATCACCATGGAAACCGACAATAAGAACACGCACGCTCTCCAGCATTAGAAGCAGCATGGCAAGTAGTACTGGCCAAACCCATCGATGCTCCATAAATAGACGCTGACCAAACATGCCAGCCCAAAGCAACGAACCAATCGCTAATATTTCATAAGCAGCGGGTGACACAATTTTGGTATTCCCAAACCATAAAAGAGATGAGAATGGTGTAAATGTATACGCACCATCTATAGGCTGCCCCCGGAACGGGGTTAAAACTGTAGTAATGTATGCAGCAAGTGCAATGACCATGATTGCATACCATACCCGAGTACGCAACCCGTGCTCCAGACGCTCTCCAAGAAAGAGTCCAATAATTATGCCAAGCATAGTTTCTCTGCGTAAATCACCATACACCACGAAAATTTCGAGCATAATCAGAAAAATGCCTGCAATCCCTACTGCAAACATGCGTCGTTGCAACAATTGTGCGCGCAGCAATGCAATTGTCCCGAGTAACGCGGCCAATAAGTGCTGCCATAGGCGAATCCATTCAAATGGCGGTGCATAAACGAAAGCTTTTACATGATTGCGCAGTTCAGCAATTTCCAGGGTGGGTATAAATGGAAATGATTCATAAGAAAACCAGGAAAATACTAGAATAAGTGCAAACCGGTCGCGCGCGTGCTGCATCTGGCCGACATGTCGAGACAGCCAAGGCATCAATTGATGCGCCAAGATCATTCCAGCGATTTGGCCGAATGCGTTCCAGAAGCTGTCCACTAACGATGCAACCCTTCCAGGCACATAGAGTTGAGCAATTTGCAACAAAACACCCAACAGCAACCAGCTTACTAAGGCGAATGCCATTCGCTCTTGGAATCGATTGAAACAGAAATACGACACTGCCCCTAACGGTATAAAAAGCAGAAAATTATCGATTGCATCTGAACGTTGATTGAGAAGATTCAATTCTGCGTATAAATTCTCAAACGGCTGCGGTATAGACTGAAAGTCAAATGGAAAAAGTGAGCCGTATATGATGAAAATGATCACAAATATTAATAACGCCCAGGCTGGTGAGCGATGCAATCGAGGATTTGGATTTTGTGAGGCAGGAGTAGAATTAAGCCACATTTAAGAAATTAGACTCAATATAAATGAAAATAACAACATAATCGCCAATTGTATCACGACTTGGCCTTAAATTAGGCTTTTGCAACGATTGCCAAAATAGATCACTGGCTTCTAAGATAAAATGAGCGAAATTGCATCCTTAATTCAATTCTATCTTTCAGCTTAATATGAATTAGAATTCACGCAATAGTCCAAGCTGTTATTAATTCCTTTTACTTACAGGAGAAAGTAATGAGTAAGCCTTTTATAATATTTTTATGGTTAACAGTATCACTGTTCTTTTTTTCATCTCAAGCGGTAATGGCACAGGGTTACTCAACCATGGGCAGCGGGGGTAGAACAGGGCAAAGCTACATCGCCATGTCGGGCGAAAAACTGGCGACTGGTGTCGTTAATATCGCAACCGGGATTGTAGAGTTACCTAAAACCGTTATCTTAACCAGTCAACGCGATGGAGCACCCTACGGATTAACCGTTGGCCTTATCACTGGCATTATGCATAGCGTTGGCCGCACTGTATTCGGCGCATTGGATGTTGTGACTTTTCTGATTCCAACCCCTCCAACCGTTCGTCCAAAATACATTTGGGAAAACTTTGATAAAGAAACGACCTACGGTTAATTAGTGGCTCGATCAGTGTGGATCAATAAGCATTTATCAATCGCATTCATGCATATTGATCCACTTTTAAAATGACCCGTCTGCACTTTACGTTTAGAAAGAAACATACACTGGACTCCTTTCATCAAAAAATAAAACATCCTAGATGCAGCTAGTAAGCGATGAAGCATGATCTTCACTCAAGATAAATCCGAGAAACGCACACACGAAAGAGTAACCCTGCGAACTCAAGCAACGATCCTTCTGTCGGACAGAAAAGCAATAAAAGTTCGTACGCTTGATATTGCATTAGGTGGCATGGCAATTGTGGCGGATGGTAATCCTAACTCTGGCGTTGTTTTTAATATTCAATTTATGCTCCCACTGCATACAGATATTCCTCCTCTATTTGAAGCAAAAGTGAGGGTAGCGCATAGTGTCTTATCAGGTAAAGAAGGAGGATTCAAGATTGGCTTACAATTTATCGAGCTCAATGATGCTGCCGAGTCAATGCTATTGCAGTTTCTGGAGCAAAATTCAAAGTAAAGGTGCTTCTTAACGGTATTTCCAATCAGATTGGAATAACCATCCAATCATCGGCACCAATCAAAGCACATTACTAACAAACAGTACTTTTTTTGTCATGCGCCATGATCACAAAATTTCATTTCAGACAAATTGCACAGAAACAAGTTAAAATTGGCAGCAATGCAATAGTCGATGACTCGTGATTTACCAACCTAATTACAAATAAATGCGTTTTCTACGCCTCCTAAAAATCTTATTGATTGCCCTCCGCTTCGGCTTAGATGATATTTTACTAAGCCATGCAAAACTTAAGATTTTAAGACCTCTTACGCTGCTGAATCCTTTTCGTACACGTTTAAAATTACCGCGTGCCGTACGGCTTCGTTTGGCACTCGAGAAGTTAGGGCCGATTTTCATCAAGTTCGGTCAAATGCTTTCAACACGGCGTGATCTCTTAGCGCAAGATTTTGCTGATGAGTTAGCTAAATTACAAGATCAGGTCCCTCCTTTTCCTTCTGATTTGGCAATCGCCACATTAGAGCGTGTTTATGAAAAACCTGTCAATGAAGTATTTTTACAATTTGAACGACAACCCATTGCTAGCGCTTCGGTTGCTCAAGTTCACCTTGCCGTTCTGCACAATGGAACCGAGGTAGCAGTAAAAATTCTAAGGCCTGCCATTGCACCGATTATTTCACATGATGTTGCTTTGATGGAAACAACCGCTTGGTTATTAGAATCGATTTGGCCAGATGGAAAACGCCTAAAATTACGTGAAGTCGTATCGGAATTTGCAAGACACCTTGAAGATGAACTTGATCTCGTTCGTGAAGCGTCTAACTGTAGTCAGCTTCGTCGCAATTTTCTCGATTCACCTTTATTATTCGTTCCAGAAGTCTATTGGGATTATTGTTATCCTGAAGTAATGGTAATGGAACGGGTTAAAGGAATTCCAATTAGTCATGTTGATACCTTGCGTGAACATAATATCGATATCCCTCAACTTGCTCGTATGGGCGTTGAAATATTCTTTACACAAGTATTCCGAGATGGTTATTTCCATGCTGATATGCACCCTGGTAATATCTTTGTAGGTTCCGATGGGCGTTATATTGCAATCGATTTTGGAATTATGGGATCACTTAGCGATGAGGATAAAAACTACTTAGCGCAAAATTTCTTAGGCTTCTTTCAGCGTGACTATCGGCGGGTTGCGCAAACCCATGTCGATGCCGGATGGGCCCCCAGGAATACCCGTGTTGACGACTTCGAAGCTGCTATCCGTGCTGTCTGTGAGCCTATTTTTGACAAACCACTCAAAGAAATTTATTTTGGAAGAATCTTATTGCGCCTATTCCAGGCATCTCGCCAATTTAATGTAGAAATTCAACCTCAACTCGTTTTGTTACAAAAAACACTACTCAACATTGAAGGTCTGGGGCGAGATCTTGATCCTGATCTTGATTTATGGAAAACAGCCAAGCCTTTCTTGGAAAACTGGATGTCAGAGCAAATTGGTTGGCGCGGTCTGCTCACCCATTTACAAAAAGAAGTCCCTAATTGGGCCACAATTCTTCCTGAATTTCCCCGACTCATTCATTACCACCTGAGTCAAGAAAGGGCACAAGTACTGGAGGATCGACTCACCGACCTAGTTACACAAGAAAAAAGGCAAAGCCGCTTATTAGCTTTGCTCGCCACATTACTTGCTGCACTGTTACTGGTACAAATATACTTATAAGTTATCTACTTTAGCAATCTAGAACGATTCTTTTGCCTAATTTTTATCACGCCAATGAGTTATTATCAAAAACATATCTTTTTTTGCGTCAATCAACGTGAAAATAGTGAGCGTTGTTGCAACGATCATCATGCGCAAGCCATGCGTGATTATGCGAAAGACCGTATAAAAACGCTTAAACTAAGTGGAAAAGGTAAAATTCGTGTCAATAACGCGGGATGTCTTGATCGCTGTAATGAAGGTCCTGTCATCGTCATCTACCCTGATAACGTCTGGTATACCTATGTCGATCAAGAAGATATTGACGAAATCATTGAAGAACATTTAATCAATGACCGTATCGTCGATCGCCTCAAAATTTAGTTTGCAAAAAAGCCACTTGATCGCAAGCCAATTTGAAAAACGCAGTTGAGCAAAAATTATTTGTTATCGGCCCAGCCGGCAAGATAGAAACGATCATTACGTTTCCAATTCATAAACCCAGTGGCATCGCCATTATCGCACACCCGCATCCCCTGTATCAGGGAAATATGGATAATAAGGTGGTTTACATCACCAATAAAGCGCTGATCGAGAAAGGATTCATCACTGCTAAATTTAATTTTCGAGGCGTTGGCGCAAGTGAAGGAAAGTATGCGGAAGGAGTGGGGGAAATTAGCGATGTATTAGCAGTGACCCGATTCATGCAAGAAAATTACGGGGCAGCACTCAATCACGCTTTATTGGTCTTAGCAGGCTTCTCATTTGGTGGTGCGATTCAAGCCTTTGCCGCACAGCAGCTCAATCCGCACAAACTGATTCTAATTGCACCTTCCGTTGCACGCATGAATACACCACAAGTGGCTGATCATGCCGGAGCAACCTTAATCATCCATGGCGATCACGATGATATCGTACCGCTGCAATCCGTTATTGATTGGGCGAACCCCCAAGGCATTGCAGTCACCGTCATTCCGGATGCAGCACATTTTTTTCACGGAAAACTCACCATTCTTAAACAAACCATCATGAATTTCTGTTAAATCCAAATAATAGTTCCCATCAACTCATCAATGCGGGAGCTTCAATCAGCAAAAACGCTTTAAATGTTTTTGCCACGTTAGAAAACCGCTTGTGTTTACGGTGCACAATATACCAGTGACGAATGATGGGAAATCCCTCAACACTCAATATTTTGAGGCGATGAGTTTCAAGCTCTAACTGTATGGTATGCAAGGACATTACCCCCAGACCCATACCAGCTTGAACTGCTTGTTTGATCGCCTCAGTGGTATCAGCTTCCATGCCTTTATTAATTCTAATGCCTTGTTCAACAAAAAAACGTTCCATTGCATTGCGTGTTCCCGATCCCAACTCTCTAACAAGAAAAACCTCTTCCTCAAGCCGTTTAACCGGGATATTTTGTTGACTACATAAAGGATGCTGTGGTGGCGCCACGATGACGAGCGGGTTTTCCATGAAGGACTCGGCGGTAATATCGATCCCATCCGGGGGTTGCCCCATAATGGCCAGATCGGTTAGATTATCAGCCAAATGCTTAAGTACTGTTTCCCGGTTAGATACGTGCAAACTAACCGTTACCCCTTTATAACGCTGACAAAATTTTGCTAACAAGTTTGGCGCAAAATAATTAGCTGTACTCACCACCGCGATATTTAATTTTCCGCGCTCCAATCCTTTCAATTCATCTAGCGCCAACTCCATATCTGACAACTGTTGAGCAATCGCACGGCTATATTGATATAGTTCTTGACCTGCTTCAGTCAAATGGATGCGTTTCCCAATTTGCTCAAATAGTGGTAGCGACACAACTTCTTCCAGTTGTTTGATTTGTAATGAAACGGCAGGCTGCGTTAAAAAGAGCTCCTCTGCGGCCTTAGAGAAACTCAGATGACGTGCAACCGATTCGAATACTTTTAATTGACGCAAGGTAACATGCAACATAGACTAAATCCTGAGATAAGATCGGTTTATGTATAAGTAAAATCTTATCATATCCATCAGAATTATTAATTTGTTCTTATGCTTATCTCTCGCTATAGTTATCCCTGAATTGTATGTAATTCAACATTAACAACGTTTCACCCTATACCTTCTCAAGTTCTTTGTAGCTTTGGCAGGATTCTCACTAAGGAGACTTTACGATGGCAGTAAAAACCTACAACGCTGGTGTTAAAGAGTACCGGCAAACCTATTGGATGCCTGAATATACCCCGCTTGATACCGATATTCTGGCATGTTTCAAAATTACCCCGCAACCTGGTGTTGATCGTGAAGAAGCCGCTGCAGCAGTTGCAGCAGAGTCTTCTACTGGAACATGGACCACCGTTTGGACTGATTTGTTGACCGATCTCGATTACTACAAAGGTCGTGCTTATCGTATTGAAGATGTACCCGGTGATGATACTTGCTTCTATGCATTTATTGCCTATCCGATCGATTTGTTCGAAGAAGGCTCCGTTGTCAACGTGTTTACCTCCCTCGTTGGTAATGTTTTCGGCTTCAAAGCAATCCGTGGCTTACGCTTGGAAGACGTGCGCTTCCCTATCGCTTATGTGAAAACCTGTGGTGGCCCTCCGCATGGTATTCAAGTTGAAAGAGATATGCTCAATAAGTATGGTCGGGCATTGCTTGGCTGTACCATTAAACCCAAACTGGGTCTCTCGGCTAAAAACTATGGTCGTGCTGTGTATGAGTGCTTACGAGGTGGTCTTGATCTCACTAAAGATGATGAAAACGTCAATAGCCAACCCTTCATGCGCTGGCGTCAACGTTTTGACTTTGTGATGGAAGCAATTCACAAAGCAGAACGTGAAACAGGGGAACGGAAAGGTCATTATCTAAATGTAACTGCACCAACTCCAGAAGAGATGTACAAACGTGCCGAATACGCAAAAGAAATCGGCGCACCGATCATTATGCATGACTACATCACAGGCGGTTTCTGTGCCAATACGGGGCTAGCAAACTGGTGTCGTGATAACGGTATCCTACTCCATATCCATCGTGCAATGCACGCGGTGATCGACCGCAATCCGCACCATGGTATCCATTTCCGCGTACTGGCGAAGATTCTACGTCTATCTGGCGGCGATCATCTGCACTCCGGTACCGTAGTTGGTAAATTAGAAGGTGATCGCGGTGCAACACTCGGTTGGATCGACTTAATGCGCGAAAGCTTCATTAAGGAAGATCGCAGTCGTGGCATTATGTTTGATCAAGATTGGGGTTCAATGCCAGGCGTATTCCCAGTTGCATCAGGTGGGATTCATGTATGGCATATGCCTGCATTAGTTGCAATTTTTGGTGATGATGCATGCTTACAATTCGGTGGTGGTACATTAGGCCATCCTTGGGGTAATGCAGCAGGGGCCGCAGCTAACCGTGTTGCGTTGGAAGCGTGTGTTGAAGCACGTAACCAAGGTGTACAAATTGAAAAAGAAGGAAAAACTATCCTTACCAATGCTGCTAAACATAGCCCTGAACTTAAAATCGCGATGGAAACATGGAAAGAAATTAAGTTTGAATTTGATACCGTTGACAAGTTAGACGTCGCTCATAAGTAACATTGACTGATTCCTCTGAATTTTAAAATTCAGAGGAGTACCAAACCATACTAGGAGTTTTAAGAATGTCAGAAATGATTGATTACAAAAGTCGATTAAGCGATCCTGCTAGTCGCAAATTTGAAACCTTCTCCTATCTACCTGCAATGGACAAGGATCAAATTAAAAAACAAGTTCAATATATCGTTAGCAAAGGCTGGAATCCTGCAGTTGAACATACCGAACCTGAATATTTGATGAGTAATTATTGGTATATGTGGAAACTGCCTATGTTTGGTGAAACTGATGTCGATCGAATTCTCAAAGAAGCAGAAGCTTGCCATAAAGCAAATCCAAATAACCATATTCGTCTCGTTGGGTACGATAATTTTGCGCAAAGCCAAGGAACATCCATGGTGATTTATCGCGGAAAAACAGTTTAATACGCAGCACGGGATTATCCGTCTTACAACCCCCGCTTGCTGCAAAGCAACGGGGGTTTTTATTTCGTTTCAAATGATTTAGTACGATTTTACCAAGCGTTATCCGTTGGAGAGAAAAATGAGTGAAGCCATAAAGCAATATTTAATCAAAGATCAACCTTACTATCACCCCGTTGCAGACGAAGTGGCCCTCTATGAAGCTGCCTACTCAGTTAGGATGCCGATGATGCTCAAGGGACCAACGGGTTGTGGTAAAACCCGATTCGTGGAATATATGGCATGGAAGCTGAAAAAACCGCTGATTACCGTTGCTTGCAATGAGGACATGACCGCTTCCGATTTAGTTGGGAGATTCTTACTCGATGCACAAGGTACGCGTTGGCAAGATGGGCCGCTAACGACAGCAGCACGTCATGGCGCCATCTGTTATTTGGATGAAGTCGTTGAAGCCAGACAAGACACAACCGTCGTCATTCACCCGCTGACAGACAATCGCCGCATTTTACCGCTGGAAAAAAAGGGAGAGTTGATTCATGCACACACTGATTTCCAGCTTGTCATCTCTTATAACCCTGGCTATCAAAGCCTCATGAAAGATTTAAAACAATCGACCAAACAGCGCTTTGGTGCGTTGGACTTTAACTACCCCGATCATGATTCAGAAACCGAGATTGTTGCCCATGAAACCGGTATTGATAAAAAAATAGCGGATAAACTCGTTTCTATTGCAGAACGGGCACGTAATCTAAAAGGTCACGGATTAGATGAAGGCATATCAACTCGTATGCTCATCTACGCAGGAAGTCTTATTGCAAAAAATGTAGATGCGCATGCTGCGTGTCGAGTCGCCCTAGTACGACCTATCACAGATGATCCCGATATGCGTGATGCGCTCGATGCTGCGGTTTCTACTTTCTTCTAAATTATTTTTTATCGATAACAATCATCGTTAAATCAAATGAGCATTAACCTTAGTGATTACACAGAACTGCTAGAGTCGCTACCGCCCGAAACCATGGCGTTATTGGAGAACACTTGGCACGATGCAACCCGTGTATTCTCGCCGCGAGGGCTTGATAATTACATTAAAGGTGCATCAGCGTTGCAAGGATTGGGCAAAGGGCGCTCCCTTGTCGAAGCCTGGATTGATGAAGCACCGCAAGTTGCTAAAGAAATTGGTGAAGATGTCATCGGTGATTTAGCAACTACGCTACTCATGCTCGCTTCTAAGACATCGGGCGCCGTTATCGAGTTGATCATGTCAACATCGACGACAGCCGCCAAACGATTAGGTGATGCGGATTTATTTCGTAACTACTTGCAATTCCTCAATACACTTTTGGCACAGGCGCCACGTGGTGTTCGTCCAATGCTCGACAAATTGGACGTGCTATTTGGTCAACTCACACTAGGTGGTCTGAGACGTTGGGCCTTGTGGGGGGCTCATGCCCATCGGACTAACTACGAAGAGCAAATCAATTATTTCAGCTTGAGTTCAAAAGAATCCCTCGCTGTTCTTCAGAGAGAGCGGAAAGGAACTTTATTTGTCGACATCCAACGTCGAATTAATATTTATTTACGTGCATTGTGGGCACGTGATTTTTTTATGCGCCCCACTTCTGGGGATTTTGAAACGCGCCAAGGTTATCGACCTTATATCGAGAATTATTTGATTCATTTGCCCGATGCTTATGCTGCGCATGGCGAAATTGCTGCAAGTGAAGTCTATCGTGCAGCCGCAGCCCATGCTGCTGCTCATTTGGTCGAGACCAAATACCCAATTTCTGCTGAAAGCCTTAATCCATTACAAATGGCTGTTATTTCGGTTATCGAAGATGCTCGCGTCGAGGCACTCTCGATTAAGCGTTTTCCTGGGCTGCGTCAGATATGGGCTAAACTCCATGATGCAAACCCTGATATGGCAACAACGATTGGGGATTATCTGAATCGCTTAGCACGAGCACTGCTTGATCCTGATTACCAAGATCCTGATGAGTGGATCGTCGAAGGTCGACTACTCTTTGCGCAAGCGCAAGATCGCCTCAGCGAAAATCAACTTTCCTGGGAAATTGGTGTGCAGCTTGCGCATAAAATTATGGGTAAAAAGATTCCATTTAACCCTCGAACCGATGTTCTGACAGCACCCTACTTAGACGATAATCGCTATTTCTGGGAATTTGAAGAATTCAATTTTGAACGCTCGCAAACAGCTGGATACGAAGAGCCCAAACAAATTCGTAAATACGTTAATGTGATGGAGCTTGCCAACGAAATCGATGTTGAAACAGCGGGTGACGATGCCCAAGAAATTTGGGTTGTCGGCACTGAATTCTTTCCCTATGAAGATATGGGTGTCTCTTTCAATGAAATGGAAGGTAAAGAGCCCGTTTCACCGCCGTTTCATTATGCTGAGTGGGATTACCAAATTCAGCTTGAGCGCCCCACTTGGGTCACCGTACAGGAGAAACGCGCAAAAGCAGGGGATATTGGGCTCGTCGATAGCATTGCAACACAATACAAACGTGAAATTTCTCGCATGAAATTTTTATTGGACGCAATGCAACCACAAGGGGTACAACGCATTCGGAAACTCGAAGATGGGGATGAAATCGACATTAATGCTGCGATTTCATCAACTATCGATATCCGCATGGGGCAACAGCCAGATCCGCGCATTATGATGCGCTCGGTTCGTAAGATACGCGATATATCTGTGCTTGTCTTGCTTGATTTATCCGAATCAACCAATGAAACCGTTTCAGGCCAGGAATTTTCGGTGCTCGATCTGACACGACAAGCAACCGTGCTGTTAGCTGATGCAATTAATAAAATTGGTGATCCCTTTGCTATCCATGGATTTTGCTCAGATGGTCGGCACGATGTGGAATATTTTCGCTACAAAGATTTCAATCAACCCTACGACGAGCAGCCTAAAGCCAAATTGGCCGGCATGACAGGCCAACTATCGACTAGAATGGGAGCCGCGATCCGTCATGCGAGCCACCACCTAAAGCAACAACGCTCCAGTAAAAAATTACTACTGATCATTACTGATGGAGAACCTGCTGATGTCGATGTTAGAGATCCCCAATATTTGCGCTACGATACCAAAAAAGCAGTTGAAGAAGCAGGCAGATCGGGTGTCATTACTTTCTGTATGAGTTTGGATCCTCGGGCCGATCAGTACGTTTCGCGAATTTTTGGCGCTAAAAATTATATGGTCGTTGATCATGTTGAGCGGCTTCCAGAAAAATTACCTTTGCTGTATGCCGGGCTTACCCGATAATTAGTCACACTACGAAATTAAACCTTGGAATCATTGCGAGTATGTCACAACAAGTCTATGCAGGAATTGATTTAGATGAAAATGGAGGACTTACGCATTTAGGGCGTATTGTCTTAGACGCCTGGGTTTTTGGTATTCTACCCAAAACAGAAACCTGTGCTGGTTGGAGTCATGCTCAAATGCAGAACTTATATGAAGAAGTCTATGCTGCTTGGGAACCCTTTGCACACCTACCTAGCCGCCTTCCACCTGAATTAAGCGCAAGACATGAAAAACTTTATGGCCAAGCGATTACGATTGCCAAACGTAAAGGCTGGTCAGCAGAACTTGGGGAAGACGATTAATATCAACTAACCTTAAGAATCAATCTCATCTACGCACTCTCGACCATTAAGTATTGATCGCTGGAAACGGAATGATTTGTGCAGGCGATTTGATAGCCGCTTTATTTGCGAGAATTTGCAGTGCACTCGGAAATTCCTTTTGAAGCCGGAGCATCAGTTCTTCTTGATTCTCTCGATAGTAAACAACTTCATAAGCCACTGGTTGATCTAAGGAAGTACGATTTTGAGTTTGGAAATTTTGCCAGGCAATGTCAACCCAACATTTTCGCTCGCCATCGATAAAAACAAATTCCTTCTTATCGAGGATAGCTAAATACTGCATAGCGCGAATCGGCACGAATAAATGATCCGTGGTACACCGTGTGATTAGCTGACATGCTAAATTATAAGTCGTAGCGGGGAGAAGACGCACCTCACGTTTAATTTCTTGGCTACGGTAACAAGTAATATCCATCATTCTTTCTCCCTATATTCATTTACATTAAATCTAATGCGCGCGACTCGCCTAAATAAACCTCCTGCCAATCGGAATGATTGGAAAACAATCCGTTCCCTATTACCCTATTTATGGGAATTTAAAGGCCGTGTTCTCATTGCCTTAATGTTACTGCTACTCGCAAAACTTGCCAATGTTAGCGTACCACTGATCCTTAAAGAAATCATTGATGCGCTAGACCCTGCACAAACGATGGTAACGCTACCACTTTTTTTACTGATTACTTATGGCCTCTTACGATTCTGCAGTACCTTATTTGGCGAATTACGTGATGCCATTTTTGCGAAAGTAACACAACGCGCAATTCGACGTGTCGCAATTCGAGTCTTCAGTCATTTACATTCATTATCGCTTCGTTTTCATTTAACAAGACAAACGGGCGGTGTATCCCGTGATATCGAACGTGGTTCGCGTGGTATCTCGTTTTTAGTGAATTTCATGCTCTTCAATATTCTACCGACGTTACTTGAAATCAGTCTGGTCATGATCATACTCATTTCTAAATATGATATTTGGTTTTTTATCATAACTTTTATAACGTTACTTTCTTACATCGCGTTGACTGTTTTTGTCACCGAATGGCGGATGATTTTTCGCCGCACCATGAACGATATGGACTCAAAAGCCAATACCCGCGCGATTGATAGCCTGTTGAATTACGAAACGGTCAAATACTTCAATAACGAAGCTTGGGAAACTCAGCGCTACGATGAACACCTACAACAATGGGAAAAAGCCGCCGTTCGTAATCAAACCTCGCTAGCCACCCTCAATACGGGTCAAAGCGCAATTATCGCAATCGGCATCACTCTGCTCATGATGTTAGCTGCGAGTAAAGTAGTTTCTGGCGAAATGACCTTAGGTGATTTAGTGTTAGTCAACGCATTTCTCTTGCAACTCTATATGCCCCTCCATTTCTTAGGGTTTATTTACCGTGAAATCAAACATTCTTTGGCTGACATGGAAAGAATGTTTACGCTATTAGCTGAGAATGAAGAAATACAAGATCAACCCAATGCAATCGCATTAAATATTTCTCACGCCTCAATCACATTTAAAAATGTCAATTTTAGTTATGAACCCAACCGCCAAATTCTTTTTGATGTCAACTTTAGTATTCCTTCCGGTAGCACACTGGCCGTCGTCGGTCATAGTGGCTCTGGAAAATCCACATTAGCACGCTTATTGTTTCGTTTTTACGATACATCGAGCGGTGCAATTTTAATCAATGGCCATGACATCAAACAGATCACACAAAAAAGTTTACGCTCGATGATTGGTATCGTTCCCCAAGACACCGTGCTGTTTAATGAAAGCATTTATTACAATATCGCTTATGGAAGACCCGACGCATCAGAAGCAGAAATTCTAGCAGCCGCTAAATCAGCTCATATTCATGATTTTGTTCAAAGCCTTCCCAATCAATACGACTCTCAAGTCGGGGAAAGAGGATTAAAGCTATCAGGTGGCGAAAAACAACGTATCGCCATTGCCCGAGCAATCCTCAAGAACCCATTGATTCTAATTTTTGACGAGGCAACATCAGCATTAGATTCTAGAACTGAAAAAAACATTCAGCACGAGCTCAAACAATTATCCAAAAATCGAACTACGCTTATCATAGCGCATCGCCTTTCAACAGTTATTGATGCTGATCAAATTTTAGTGATGGATAAAGGGCGCATCATTGAACAAGGAAACCATCAACAGCTCCTCGCTACCAATGGAATTTACGCTCAGTTATGGGAGATGCAGCAAAGGGAAGAAGATACAACGGGATCCATTACGATTTGATTAATGCTCATTTCGCTCGCATCAACTATGAGCTTTATCACGATTCCTTCACAAATCACACCGTACAATCTTAGCCATGTAATTTATTTCATTCACATTAACGTTAGGGCAATGTGAATGAATAATTTTTCTTGACATCTGAATAAGGTTTTTTTATCGTCAGTTAAATTTGAAAAATAACATCACTTATAGGGGAAGAAATATGCTTGATAGTATAAAGAAGATGTTACAGCAGCTAATGGGAAGTAGCAGTGAAGATTCAAGTCAAGCAACAGATATAACATTTTATACACTCGGCAAATTTAATTTGGGTGTCGGTAAAATTGGACCTGATAATCGGACAGATATCGACCAAAGCGTATTAAAAGAAATGTACCGCCGTGTGGCAGCTGGCGAATTTAATATCCCTGTTTCAGGGACCTTACCAGAAATTTGTGTTGATGGCCGAACCAATCGACAAGGTTCACGAATCAATGCGCCTTCTGCAGCAGGTGGAAGTTTAACGATGGTGTATGGCCGAGATCTTGGTGACTCTGGCGCATTAAATGATAAAACCGAAATGCAATTAACCATTGAAACCATGGATACCCTCAAAGGAAAAGGGTATACAACCGCAGTGCATGGTGATGATCATAGCAACTGTGGGTGCGGTGCCTGTGCTCATGCACAAAAAGTTTATCAACACATTACTGATAAAATCGATCCGATCGCGGGTTTAACTGGAAATTACGGCATTATAATTAGCGACACTGAAAAAGCATCTATCGTGGGTAGAGCAAAAAATCGTTTGGATCACCCAAGCTTCTTTAATGAAGATCGGTCAGCCATCCTACAAGCCTGTCAGGATCATGGTGCGAATTATGAGGAACTCGTTGATGCGCATAATGAGTTGGGTATCGCAATCAATATGCGACAAGGTACTACGATAGATCGTAAAGCGATTAGAACAACTTTCGGACCTCAATACGATCTTTTTGTGGTTGACGCGTGGACTTTTGCAACTGCCGCACAGGAATTAGCACTAGAAAGCAATAAACAAGATGCTGACCGAATCGCCAAAGCCATCACCATACAAAATGTAGCGACCGCATCTGTTCTTGGGCACTCATCTCTACCCATCATACCAATTGGCTAATTATTGGATTATTGGCTCAAACCTCAATCTTTTGCTATTGTATTCATAAATAGGTGCCAAAGAGGCTAGTTGTGAATTTTCTAGCCTCTTGCATCTGAAATCATTCTCCTAAAGTAGCACACACAATATAATCAATGGACAATTGAGTTTTTAATAAGACTTAATGTCTAATGAAAATGATTGATCCAGTTGGAAATTAGAAATGCAGATTTTGATTATTGAAGATGATTTTGCGATTGCAACGAACCTGTATGATTATCTTGAATCGCGAGGATATGGTGTTGATGTTGCCTATGACGGAATTGCGGGACATTGCTTAGCTGTCACCCAACATTTTGATGTAATCTTGCTAGATCTGGGGTTGCCTAAGTTAGATGGATTAACGATCTGTCAAAAACTTCGCCAGGAATCACAAATCGATACACCCATTTTAATGTTGACTGCGCGCGATACCTTAGATGATAAATTGAAAGGCTTCGATCATGGTGCTGATGATTACATCGTTAAACCCTTTGCGCTCAAAGAAGTAGAAGCGCGGATTGTGGCACTTCATAAACGCCATAGTGGCAAAGTAACGAGTCGTACGCTGGTCGTCGGGGATTTATTATTTGACCCTAAAACCATGTCCATTACTTTTGCTGGCTCAGCTGTCAAATTACCGCCAAAGTGTATCCGTTTGCTTGCGCTCATGATGAGTGAACCTGGCCGAGTGTTTGGACGCAAAGAGCTTGAGTCCGCAGTATGGGGCAATACTCAAGAAACCAGTGATACCCTGCGCACTCATATGCATGTATTAAGACGATCATTATCTCAAGCAGGTGGCTATGATCCCATCGAAACAGTGCATGGACTGGGTTATCACTTAATATCTCGTGCGTAAACATCGATTAAGGCATGGTCTACGGCAACGGGTCGCACTAGCGCTTGCAATATTTTGTATCTTTTTTGTCAGCATCTTTGGAATTAGTCTTTATGTCGTTTCAGGCGATATCGAAGAAGATCATATCGAGCAAATTCTCAGAATGGAAATGGAGCATCTCATTTACCGCTATGAGCAACATCATGACATAAGGCCACAAATCGGCTCTAATCTTGAAGGTTATATCATTACTTCGATCGCCGATGAAAAGAAACTTCCTAGCTATTTACAAGGACTTAATTTCGACTATCACACCATATTTCTCCGGCAAGAAGAAATCCGGGTAGCAGTCAAACACATCAACGAAATCAAATTTCTAGTTGCTTATCGAATCGGTCTACATGAAGTTCGCCAGCGTGAATTACGGCTAATCCTCGTTATATCCTTGGTTATTGTGATCACAGTCGTTTTTGTTGTGGGGCACATGCTTGCAGGTCTTGTTGTGAAACAAGTCACTCAATTAGCAGATCGTGTTAGGCGTTTAGCGCCTGGTAATATAAACGGCGAGAAACTCTCACAACCTGGGCAAGATGATGAGATTGCATTACTTGCTCGCCTAATCGATGATTATCAGGTTCGAATTACCCGTATGCTGAGGCGCGAACAAGAATTTACAGCCAACTTAAGTCATGAGCTCCGAACACCCATCACAACCATTCAAACCAGTTGCGAGCTATTACTCACCGAACCAAACTTACCTGAACGAACTTACCGACGTATCAAAATGATTGAGGGTGCTTCTGCTCGCATGGGTGAGCATATTCAAGCCTTACTCTTTTTAGCAAGAGAACAAGATCTAGGTGAAATTGAATTAGTCAATATCACTGAATGTATATTAGAGATTGTCGACTCATTACAAAACGAAATTTCTCAGAAACAGCTTCGCTTCCAAATCAATGTTCCTAACAATGCAACACTCAAACTTAATCGACAAGCCCTAAATATCGTATTAATAAACTTAATTCGCAATGCAGTACAATACACAGAAGAAGGATTCATTACAGTAGAATTTAGAGATCGCCAATTATCCATCATTGATTCAGGAATTGGTATTGAACCCGCTTCTATGCCTTTTCTATATGATCGCTTCTTCCGGGCAACAACTCAAGGACGAGGTCTGGGTATTGGGCTTGCGATTGTCAAGCGTATTTGTGACTACTACGAGTGGCGTATTGAAGTGGATAGTAAACCAGGGAGAGGAACGACATTTAAACTCACCTTTCCCTTGTCTACCTTCTAGATAATGTATTTCAGAAAGCCCCCCTTTATTCCTAAGCTAACCCCTCGAGATGTGAAAATGATTTGTTTTGTTTTTGACCGTCATTGTAGGAAATGTCATGACTATCACAAAAGATGATCGCAAAATAAGTATTATTGGCGGCCTACTTTTATTAGGGCTAACATTAACGACGGGCTTCACTGTTTACAATGCAATGCGACAACAAATTGAAACTGTATTAGACAGAGGTCTCACCGGATCGTTAGATGGAAAAGCTTTACTGTTCGAAACAAGGATTGGAAAAGGAATAGAGGATGCTCGTGCATTAGCATTACGACCCTTTATTATCCAATTCATGCAGGAACTCAGTGAAAATATCAATAACCGAGAGGCAAGCAACAACCTTGACCGTAACGTTAATTCGCTAACTCAGATCGGGTTTAGCGCTGTAGTTATCTACGATAAAAACAATAACATTTTATCGCAGGTTGGTACTTTTAGCTCGGACGAGAATCCAGTAATTACACTAACTTCCGAAAGAAATTCTAAATTAATATGGGATAACGTCTTTATTTTAAGGGTAGCAGTTGATGTTATTAATAACAACAACAGAATTGGTAAGATTGTCACAGAAACAAAACTTCCAAATCTAACTCGAAGTTTTATGGATATTCAATCTGGTGGAAAAAGTGTTGAATTTTTAATCTGTGCAAAAATGCCCGAAAAACAACTAGTGCTTACTTGTCTTATTAGGAATCCTACCTCTGTTCGATACGCATATCTAGATATTAGTTCTAAAGAACAAAATACGACTCCTAAAGGAATGGCCCTTATCGGTAAAAGTGGAGTTACTTCTACCCTGGATTACCGTGGCATCCCTGTCATTGAGGCCTACACTTCATTACCGAGTCTAGGGCTCTTAATGACATTAAAGTTGGATCAAGAAGAGTTGTTCATGCCAATCAATGACAAACTAAAAGAT
>SSFW01000063.1 GCA_008015595.1 Nitrosomonas sp.
AAACCAGCTGCTTCGCATTCCGAATAATCATTGAATCGATAAAAATCAAAGTGATACAAGTATAACCTAGAAAAATTATAGCTTTCAACCAAATTATATGTCGGGCTTTTGACTTTTCCTTGATAACCCATGCCACGCAGTATTCCCCGTGTTAGCGCTGTTTTCCCAGCACCGAGATCGCCCTTTAAAAAAATGATTAAGCCGGCATGAAGCGTAGTTGCGATTTTTGCGCCGAATGCTAAAGTTGCAGCTTCGTCAATTAAATGTAAGCAATATTGCTGCCCCTCATTTGGCACAGCCTCTGAACAATCACGATTATGCAAGAAGAAATCTCCCAGAATGGAACAGTTGATCCGGCTTCACTCAAACAATCGATAACCAATTGGGCCCATCAACTGGGTTTTCAAGATATCCGGATCGCCAATGCTGAGGCGGATATGTCATCAGTTGAAACAGGATTGTCTGCATGGTTAGCGATGGGTTTCCATGGTGATATGGATTATATGGCAAAACACGGCATTAAGCGTACACGACCGAATGAACTGGTCCCTGGTACATCGCGGGTTATTTCGGTACGAATGAATTATCTGCCGAGTGACGTGAAAGAGAGTTGGAGTGTGATCGAAGATGGCCATCAAGCGTTTATTTCGCGTTATGCTCTCGGGCGTGATTACCATAAAGTGCTGCGGAGTCGTTTGCAAAAACTCGTTGAAAAAATGGAAGTAGCGATCGGCAAATTTAATTATCGCGTGTTTTCCGATAGCGCTCCGGTCATGGAAGTAGAATGGGCATCAAAATCAGGACTTGGATGGCGTGGTAAGCATACATTGCTCCTGTCTCGCGAAGCGGGGTCTTTTTTTTTCCTAGCAGAAATTTATACGGATATACCGCTCCCTGTTGATGAGCCGAGTAAGAATTATTGCGGGAGTTGTACACGCTGCTTGGAAGTATGCCCGACCAATGCAATCGTGGCTCCTTATAAATTAGATGCACGGCGTTGCATTTCTTATCTCACGATTGAACTCAAAGGCAGTATCCCCGAAACTTTACGTCCTTTGATTGGTAATCGGGTTTATGGCTGTGATGACTGCCAATTGATTTGTCCCTGGAATAAATTTGCTGAACCTACCCAAGAACCTGATTTTGCAGTCCGGAATGGCCTGGACGATAGCTCGCTGGTTGCATTATTTGCGTGGACTCAAGATGAGTTTGAAACGAAGCTTGCTGGCAGCCCAATTCGGCGCATCGGTTACCAGCAGTGGCTCAGAAACCTGGCAGTAGGGCTTGGAAACGCACCGAGTTCACCCTCCGTTATTCAAGCGCTAAAGGATCGCAGTAACGATCCCTCAACGCTAGTTCAAGAACATGTTCATTGGGCGCTCAAGCAGCATGAGACTAGGCAGTCTATTTGCAATATGCAATAACTATCGCATGCGCCATGCGTTATATGAAGTTTCACGATCAAAATCATCCCAAATAAAAGTGGGATTGGGAATGGGTGTTGTAGGAACTGGGAATGTTGCGATGTCAAGTGCTCCAGTAAACAGGCGGCCCGCCATATGGATCATGCCGATGAAAAGTCCCGCGGTCATTCCATAGGTTGCTCCTTCTTTACGTCCTGTGATCATCATCGTTTTAGGCACTTCCGCTACACCCGTTACCACATTTGCGATTCCGGTACCTAATTTTTCACCTACTTTGGTTGGGTAATCTTTGGCCATACTGGTGGTAGGAAGTAGAAAAAAGATCACGAGTAGCAAGAAGAGTTTTGATGCAAAAATTTTTTTCATGTTATTTTTTTCCCAAAAAAACGGAATCATACACTATTGAATTATCGATTGGCTTCGATGATTGAAGATTATCCTTGACCTGCAATTTTTCCCCAAGTGTCGCGTAACGTTACGGCTCGATTGAATACGGGTTTTCCAGGCGAGGTATCTACGCGGTCCGCAATAAAATAGCCGTGTCGCTCAAATTGGAAAATTTGCTCAGGCTGTACTTCAAACAATGATGGTTCAAGATAAGCCATGACAATTTTTTTGGAATCAGGGTTGAGGTAAGTTTTAAAATCCTGTTCACCTGCATCAGGATAGGGTTGGGTAAACAGCCGATCATATAGCCTTATTTCTGCAGAACGAGCGTATTTAGTGGAAAGCCAATGGATATTTCCTTTAACTTTACGCGCATCAGCGCCGGGTGTTCCGCTTTTGGTATCGGGATCATAGGTGCAATGGATTGCTTCGATTTGTCCCCGGTCGTTCTTGATAATAGAAGTGCATTTTACGATATAGGCGTAGCGTAGGCGTACCTCAGCCCCGGGAGATAAGCGGAAATAGCCTTTGCTTGGATTCTCCATGAAATCATCTTGATCAATGTAAAGCGTTTTAGTGAAAGAAAGTGTACGTTTACCTAATTCAGGCTGTTGTGGGTGATTGGGCGCATAGCATTCTTCTTCTTGGTTTTCTGGATAATTGTCAATAATCAAACGAAGTGGATTCAGTACTCCTATTCTCCGTAAAGCGCGCTCGTTCAAATCTTCTCGTAAACAATCCTCGAGCACGGTCATATCGATCCAGGAATCTGCTTTGCTGATCCCGATTCGCTCGGTAAAGAGTCGTATTGCTTCCGGCGTATAGCCACGCCGACGAACGCCTGCTAGCGTATTCATTCTTGGGTCATCCCAACCATCGACTAGCTTATTCTCAACAAGCTCGATCAGCTTACGTTTGCTCATCACACTGTAGGTTAGATTTAATCGAGCAAATTCGATTTGTTGTGGGTGACAAGGAACTTTATCTTGCAACTGATCGAGGACCCAATCATACAGTGGACGATGGTCTTCAAATTCCAGTGTGCAAAGTGAATGCGTGATTTTTTCTAAGGCGTCCGAAATACAATGGGTAAAATCATACATGGGGTAAATACACCATTTATCGCCGGTACGTTGATGATGAATATGGCGAATACGGTAAATAACTGGATCCCGCAAATTGATATTGGGAGAACTCATATCAATTTTTGCTCGCAATACATGACTGCCATCTGGAAATTCACCCGCACGCATACGCCGGAATAAGTCTAGATTTTCTTTGATTGTGCGATCACGGTACGGGCTATTGATCCCTGGTTGGTTTAATGTGCCTCTTAATTGCCGAATTTCCTCGGCAGATGAGCTATCAACATAGGCTTTGCCGTTTTCGATAAGAAATTCAGCGAATGCATAAAGCTGCTCAAAATAATCTGAGGCATAGTAAATATGTTTTCCCCAGTCAAAACCAAGCCATTTGACGGAATCACAGATTGCGTCAACATATTCCTGCGCTTCTTTTTCTGGATTGGTGTCGTCAAACCGGAGATGGCAAAATCCCGCATAGTCCTTAGCCAATCCAAAATTTAGGCAAATACTTTTTGCATGGCCAATATGCAAGTAGCCATTTGGCTCTGGGGGGAAGCGAGTTTCAACCCGCTGATTCCATTTGCCTGAACGGTTATCGTCTTCGATGATGTTACGGATAAAATTTGAAGCTGTAGAAGATGTCGTCACAAAAATTCTTTCGATTGATTAGATTGAGAATGTAGTTATCAGCGAACTATATATAATATGGCATTAATCGCCTTATATTATAGTGCGTGATTCGTTTGATAAAACGAGAATAAGCAAATAGTTGGGCATTTGTTTTCTGTACCTAGTTAATTATCCGTAATTCCTACCTAATCTAATTATATGACCGAAGAATCCGAGCTAACTCCCTCCCAAGATGAAAACCATATTATCGCTGAGCGACGCGCCAAACTTGCTGAGCTAAGGAAGCGAGCCAATCCATTTCCGAACCATTTTAGGCGTGATAGCTTTGCTATGTCGCTTCAGGATACTTACTGTAATCAGACGAAAGAAGATTTGGAAGAACAGCAAATTTCCGTGAAAGTTGCTGGACGAATGATGTTTAAGCGCCTTATGGGGAAAGCCAGTTTTGCAACGATTCAGGATATGAGTGGCAAAATTCAGCTCTATGTGTCCAATGATCATACTGGGGAGGCTGCGCATGAAGCATTTAAGCACTATGATCTTGGAGACATTCTCGGTGCGCAAGGCACTTTATTCAGAACCAAGACAGGCGAACTTTCAGTGCGTGTCACGCATTTACAGTTATTAACGAAGTCATTACGACCCTTACCTGAAAAATTTCATGGACTGACCGACCAGGAACAAAAATACCGTCAGCGTTACCTGGATTTAATTACCAATGAGAATACACGCAAGGTATTTATCGTTCGTTCGAAAGTGATCCAAGCAATCCGGGAATTTTTGGTTGCTAGAGATTATCTTGAAGTGGAAACACCAATGATGCATCCAATTCCAGGAGGAGCAACTGCGCGACCGTTCTCGACTCATCATAACGCACTCGATATGCCCCTATATCTGCGTATTGCTCCTGAATTATATTTGAAACGATTAGTCGTCGGTGGAATGGAGAAAGTGTTTGAAATTAATAGAAACTTCAGGAATGAAGGGATATCTACTCGACACAATCCAGAGTTTACAATGCTGGAATTTTACGAAGCATACCAAGACTATACCTATCTAATGGACTTGACAGAGTCCATGCTGCGCGAAGTGGCGCGGGCTGTAATGGGAACGACACATATTACCTATCAAGAACAGGAAATGGACCTTGCAAAACCTTTTGCAAAACTCACCATTACTCAAGCGATTCAAAAGTATTTTCCCGAGTATTCGACGGCTCAACTTAATGATCGAGGGTTCTTGATTAGTCGGTTACAAGCACTCAATATAGCTTACAAGCCTGAAGATGGGGTGGGTGGTCTCCAACTTTCGTTGTTTGATGAAACGATTGAACATTTGTTATTTGAGCCGACTTTTATTATTGACTATCCTGCAGAAGTATCACCCCTTGCTCGTCGGAATGACGCAAATCCAGCAATTACTGATCGTTTTGAATTGTATATTGCGGGACGAGAGATCGCGAATGGATTCTCAGAATTGAACGATCCAGAGGATCAGGCCGCACGGTTTCTTGAACAAGCTAAAGCCAAAGATGCCGGTGATAATGAAGCCATGCACTACGATGGAGATTATATTCGGGCGCTTGAATATGGTTTACCACCAACAGCAGGCGAGGGAATCGGAATCGATCGATTAATCATGCTTTTCACAGACAGTCCAAGCATACGTGACGTCATTTTATTTCCGCAACTCCGTAAGGAGGATTGAACTTATTCCCATTTAACAAGACCTTATTTCAGTCGATGATACAGTAACAATTGATACTAGTTCGGAGAAATCCATGATGTTATCTGTTCAAACTGAAAACAAACATTTATTGATGTGGGTAGTCACTGTTCTTATTTTTTTCATGATAAAAGAAGTGAGCGCACAGAATTATCCACCCCCTGAAATAATACAAGGATCACGGCATGCAATAAACGAGCAGACTAACCCCAAGACCCAGCTCGCTGATAATCCTGCAACGCAAGTATTACCGTCTCAACCTAAGACGAGATCGGCAGTTACTTATTCTACCCGGAGTGTACTTCAGAAAGATCCAACCGATACCTCGGCACACAATAGTGTGCGTATACGTAGTATTGAAGCAGGGAGAATTATAAGACCCTATGGTCAACCTGCTTGTGTGAATTGTGGTGTGATTAATTATGTTTATCCTTCTGGTCACGCAAGGAGTGGGGGTGGATATGGGAATGCAATGGCAGGAATTCCTGGCGGTGTTGTTGCCATTCCTTTGGGTGAAGATGGGGAAGGTCGGTTTATCGCACCGATTGGCGGTATATTAGGAAGTACTTCGCCGTATCCTAATCAAATTAGCCAGGGTCAGGCTGGTGGTAGCGTTATGTACTACGATATCGGGGTGATGTTGGAAAATGGAACGCAAACCGTAGTTAGGCAAGAGACTAAGCCGCACTTTAATATAGGTGAGCGAGTCAAGTTGATCGATGGCGTTCTATTACCAAGCCCTTAATTGTTACCGGAATCCACTGATCTCAAAGGTAACACCATTTTCATTCCGCCCTGTTTTTCCTCGCTGTGAACTAAAATAGAGTCGAGAGCCGTCAGGGCTGAATGCAAGTCCTGTAATTTCAGACTGATCATGACCAACGAGCTGTAACAATGGCTTAATCGTGCTTCCTGACAAAATGACAATTTGCATATTGCCTTTATCTTCCGCCACGAGGAGTTCTCCTAGTTCATTGGAAGTAATATCATCAACGCCTATCAATACAGGGGAAGTGTAGTGTGATGCATCATAAATGATATGGAGTGAATGGTTTTGCGTGTTATAGACCCAAACTCGATTATCTCCTTTAGTAGTGAAGTATACTTTTCCTCCATAGTACCAGATACCTTCTCCACCATTGAACCGCGTGCAGTGTTTGACTTGTTTGCGTGTTTCAATTGCAGCTGCAGATGGATCAGGGAGTCGATGCCAACGAATTATTTTTGCATGACCCGATACGACAACTTCTGCTACTTCCAGAAATCCTTCATCTAAGGATACGTGACCTGAATCCATCATTTCATAGGAGGTGAAACGATATAGGCAGCCATCGGGCTGATCTTCGGTTAGGTAAAGTTTGTTACTGTTGACATCGAAAGCGATGGCTTCGTGACGGAAACAACCGAGTTCGGGTCTCACCTGGGCTTTGTTTTTTCCAAATGGATCACATTCCCATACATAGCCACGTTCAATTTCTTCACACGATAACCAAGTTTGCCATGGCGTGGTGCCGCCTGAGCAATTTCGTGAGGTATTTTTTAAAATAGAATAGGCATTGATCACCGTTCCTTCAGAATTAAAGTGAAGTGCACCAGTACCCCCCATCTTTTTATCGATTTCACTATTTGAAACATAAATCCAGCCCCCATCCTCAGTCGTAAACGTTGCTCCACCGTCAGGTGCTGAATGCCATCGATAGCCAAAAAGATTTTGCCCTGAAGCAGCAACGATTCTTGAGGTAAATCCCTTAGGTAAGCGAACTCCATTTTTATCGGAAAGTTGGAGGGGGCCTACTGATGAAAGTGGTGTGGAACTTGCCCAGCTATTTCGAGATGTCCAGAAGGATTGGGTAAGCAGTGTACCAAGCACTAAACCGCTTAACCTTAATAACTGACGGCGCTGGGTATTGAACGAATGAGCTTTCATAAGTTTTCAGGCTAATTGGACTCAAAAATTGTAATAGGGGAGTGAGTCTGTTGAACAAGCCTGATGAAAGGTATCTGGGGATCCTGACTATCGATGAATTGCTCAAGACGTTTCTTTTTATTTTGACCGGTAACGACAACGATAATGTGATCACTGGAAGCGAGCAGCGAAAATACCAAGCTGATACGAATTGAGGGCGCTATTGGTGGAATTGCTACTTCGCATAATGAATTACTTGTTGAGTTTATAGGGTGACCGGGAAAAATAGAAGCGATGTGACCATCTTCCCCTAAGCCTAATATCGCTAAGTTAATCGGTAGAGGCAATTGTGAAAGCCGATCGTTGATTGTCAATAAAGCCAGAGAAGGATGATCATGAGTGGTTTTTAAACCGATGAAGCGTGCTGGATTCTCCATGCAATTTAAGAAGCAATTTCTGATCAGAAACTCGTTTGAATCTTGTGAACGGGTATCCACCCAGCGTTCGTCACTCAGCGTGATCATCACCTTTTGCCAATTTATGGGCAAGCGTGCTAATGTTGGCAAGTAGAATTTGGGTGTGCTTCCACCGGGAAGCACTAAACTCGCAACATCGTTTTGTTGCAAAGCTGTATGTAAACGATCTGCTGCAAAATCAGCGACAGCGGTTGAAAGTGTATTTATATTTTCATAGTGCCGACGCTCTAGCATTTTAATAAGGGGTGTAGATCAGATACAACTTTGACATCGGCTGGGAAAGGATTGGTATCGCCAGGCCGGACTCGACCTAGAAAAGCGGTATTGTTGGCTTTTGCACCAAGATAATCCGCCATTGCATCACCAACCATCAGGACTTTCTCAGGAGTCAGCGCATGTGCACCTAGAATCTCAGCAATCAGTGCCTGTTTGGTTTGTGGTGAGCCACGTACATCGATGAAATAAGATGCCAGTCCGCGTTGTTCGACAATGCGTTGCAGTTCTTTCTCAGGTGTGCCTGAAGCAATAAACAGGGGAATATGCTTATAAGCATTGTGAATGAGCGCTTCAGCACCCGGAACCGATTCGCTGTTAATGACTGCTTCAATGACCAATTCAGAAAATCGTTGATCCAAATCTTGCTCTTCTTGGGGTGTTAGCGGTGGTTGATGTAGGAGCTGTTCTTGAAAATAATGAAATTTTCGATAGCGAGACATTCCGCCATTTTGTTTATGATATTCCATCACGGCTGCTTCAACTTCCGGTCCATAGGAGCGGTATAGCTCACCAAATGCCTGTGTTTTGATATCGCCGGATTCAACGATGACGCCATCAAAATCAAAGATGATCGCTTGCCAATTCAAAAATAGCATCTATTAGGCTTTATTATCTGAAGTGGAAGGGAGTGCGTTATCTTCATCTTCCGTATGGCAGATTTTTTGGTGAATTTCCCTGATACAGTCAAGTATTCCCTGCCCAATGTCAACGTGCTCGTTAAGGACTAGTTTTCTTCCGATTCGAGGTTGGAAAGCATACGGTGTAATTTCATAATGCGAAATCGCATTGGCTTCTTCAAAGTGCAGTTCAACATTCCATGGCATGATTTCAGAAATCATTGTCATTACATCGCGTATCCGCATTCTTTCTTGTCCCGTTAAAATCAGATGCCGGTTAGCAAATTCGGGGGAGAGAACCTGAACACTCATCCGTGCCGCGTCTTCAACATGAATATACTCTCGCATGGCATTTCCGCTACCATGATAAGTGATGCTATGTTTTTGTATCGCTTCGTGTAACATTCGGTAAATTCCATTGCGCAGATCGGCCCGTCGACCATATAAAGAACCGTAGCGTAATATGGTATAATCTAGGCCATATCGATCGTGGTAAGTTTCAGTAAAACGTTCAGCAGCTTGCTTGCTGGCTCGATAAAACGACCCTGACTCTGAATAGACATAAACACTACTAGCAAAGACAAAGCGATTTGCTCCCGCGATTCTCGCTGCTTCTAGGACGTGCATGTTACCCAATACATTGATGGTGGCTGTTGCAACCGGTTTGTTGTGAGCTTCATCAATGTCCGCGATTGCAGCAAAATTATAGACAGCATGAGCGCCACGCGTTGCTTCAATAACCTGATCGATATCCATGATATCGCCTACGATCATCTCTTGATCGATGCGCTGGTAGGGAGAAGAGATATGATCGAACAATCGGACTTGATAACCTGCTCCTGACAATGCGTCTGCCACATGACTGCCTAGGAAGCCGCTAGCACCGAATACCACAACCATTTTGTCTGATACAGAAGCGTTATTCATTGAGTAGACCTGTTTTGATTAACCCATTCAATAAATTCTCGGCTGCCTCAAGTTCCATTCGCTGACGAGATTCTTTAGCCAGTGATCCGATATGGGATGTCATTACTACATTGTTGCAGTTAAGCAATGGTCCTTGGTAAGGTTCTTGTTCAAATACATCCAGCGCTGCTCCGGCAATATGGCCAGAAGTAAGTGCTTCCACGAGTGCATTTTCATCAATCAAGCCTCCCCGTGCAGCGTTGATTAGAACCGTACCAGGCTTCATACGACTTAAGGTATCTGCATTAACGAGATGATGCGTACCTTGAGAATAAGGGATATGAAGTGAAATGATATTCGCTTCCTTGATGAGTTGCTCAAAGTTGACTAATGAAATATCAGGATGTGCTTGCTGTAGGTAAGGATCATGTGCGATGACTCTGGCCCCAAAAGCAAGGCACAATGTTGCAACGCGTCGACCGATATGGCCCAGCCCAATAATCCCAACCGTTTGAGCGGCAAGAAGATGTCCCTGCGTTCTTGGCCATTGGCCATCCTGAATTAATCGGTGAGTGGAGCCAATTTGTCGCAACACAGAAAGGATTAGTCCCATCGTTAATTCTGATACTGCCTGAGCAGGGGCCTCAGGTGTATTAGAAACTAGGATGTCGCACTGGCGAGCAGCTTCTAAGTCGACGCTATCTAAACCAGCACCACAACGGGCGATAACTTTGAGGCCTCGAGCAGCAGTCAAAACTTTCTTAGTGAGTGGCTCAATACCAGCCAGAAGGGCGATTGTATCGTTGCCAAGTAAAGTGAGAATTTCGTCTTCACTGAGCTTGCGTTGGTAGGGATTGAGTACAATCTGCATTCCCCTCTTGGTTAATCGTTCGATGTAAGGGTTATTCTGGATATCAAACGATGAAGTAGATATAACGATTTTACTCATAATTGTTTTTTTATCGATTGTAGGTGCGTGCGGCAGATGGTATCTAAAATTCGTATGTCTAGACTATAGCCCAAGAAACTAAAGCCCGAACGAATGCGCTGCTGTAAAGCTGCTGAATCCGGTTCGATGACATGAATACCGCCAGGTTTTTGTAATCGCTTACCCGCATCTAAAACGTGTTTGATCGCGTCTTGCACCTGAGGGTGATCTAGCTCCCCAGGCATGCCCATTGAACCGGAAAGATCATAAGGCCCAATAATATAGGCGTCTACACCAGGAACCGCTAAAATTGAATCAATCTGCTCAACCGCTTTGATATGTTCAATCATCACCACGATGACTGCATTTTCGATTAGCCATTGACGGTACTCCTGGAAGCGGGCACCATAGCCCTGAGCGCGTGCTAATCCAACACCGCGCTGTCCTTGCGGGGGATAATAGACCGAGCTAACTGCGGCCTTAGCATCTTCAGCAGACTTGATCATGGGGATCATGACTCCAGTTGCGCCAGCATCCATGACGCGTTTGATTTGATCCGGGTGATTGGATGTCAGTCGAACGATTGCAGGGCACTGCTGTTTGTCTAATACTTGAATGATGATTTGAGCTTCGCTGAGTTCCATTACACTATGTTCCATGTCCAGAACCAGCCAATCAAATCCAGCCGATGCCATGATTTCGGCAATAGCAGGATGCCCTAATGTGATCCAGGAACCAATCGTCAATTCAGAGCGAGCAAGCCTTTCTTTTAGCGACATCGTGTAGTCCTATATCAATATTGAGACAGTAAGGGATCAGTTGCCATCAATTGAGCAACACGAGCCAAATCAGCTTCAGTATCGACTGCTTGGGAGTTGTATTGGGTTTCTATCATTCTGACTGGGTAGCCATGTTCGAGTAATCGAAGCATATCGATGGATTCCAGTTTCTCCAGCGGTGTAGGCGCTAGCTGCGTATACCGTAGCAGTACATCGCGACGAAAGGGAATGATACAAACTTGCTTATAAGCCTGGGTCGCAGAGAATCCAGCTTTAGATAACGTTGGAATAGGTTGGCGCGACATATAGAGTGCATCCCCTTGCTGATTCATAACGACTTTAATCGTATTGACATCATGGTAATCAGCTTCTTGTTCGATACGACGCACCAAATTAACACACCCGAGTTGGCTATCGTTTTCAAAAGGTCTGACCGCAGTGTCGATCATTTCTGGATGTGTCATCGGCTCATCGCCTTGGACCATCACGATTAAATCCCCCTTGATATTCGCAACGGCTTCTGCAATCCGATCACTCGCTCGTTCATGGGTGTCGGCCGTCATGATAACAGGTGCTCCAAATGCGGTAGCAGCTTGGCGAATTTCTTCATCACAGGTTGCAATATAAGTTGCAGAAATAAATTTACTTAAGGCCACTCGCTTGTAGACATGCTCTATCATTGTTCTACCGAGTAAATTGGCCAGTGGTTTACCGGGAAAACGTGTCGATCCCATGCGAGCGGGAATAATTGCAATTATTTTCATTAGTCGATATAAATTTTTAGGGTCAAATTACTAACAATAACAGGAAAAAGCGTTTGTAGTGATGGGTTGTATTCTAAAAGGAAGTTTAAGTCTGTATGTTCCTGAAGATGATAATCCGCGAATTGATTATGTTTTTTGGTAAATAAAATCGCGCACGTGTAAAATTACAAATTCATTATTTCAATTATCACAGCAACACCTAAACTTTTTTCCTACGCTTTACGCATCCACTACAATCATAACATAGGTATGAAAGCGCTCTTTTTTCTTCGTCATTATAATGATATCGATCACATTACACCGATTATCGCCAAGTGGGTCGAATGTGGGCATCATTGTGATGTGGTGCTGATTGGCGCAAGTCGTTTTCGAAAAGATTTTCGGATTACCTATCTAAGTAAGCTTCCAGGAACAAGGGTTAATCATATTCGCGAAGTTTTTTCGGCTTGGTTATTCTTGAAGTGGCGTTTGCAAATGTTGTTGTTGACCGGTAATTTACGTCGTTTATTCATAGGCCCTTTTGTTGCATGGCTTGCAAAGCGCTATGACGCAGATCGAAGGCTGCCATTGTGGCAGGAAACTACAAACAATTTATTATCGCGATGCTTTGATCAAACAAACCAAGGTATCGTCGCCTTTGACTGGATAGAAAGAAATTCTGTGATTGCAGTCGAATGGGTCGAGACAGTGATTGGCATGGCCCGTGCCAGGGGTTTTGGTACTGTTTCATTGCCCCATGGCGATAGCCCCCATGCAAACCAGCTTATCCGTAGAGGTGAGTGGAAAGTGGGTCCTGACCCCGTGTTTTCTACAGCCAGAATTTTCGACCGACTCGCTGTACCCAATGAGTTATGCGCAAAACGATTTGAGCCGTTTTTGCCGAAACAAGCGATTGCTGTCTTGGGTTCTCCGCGTTATTGTGAGGAATGGCTTGATAGATTAAGCCAATTGATGCCCCCTTCGTCGCTGGAACATGCGGAGCATAAACTCAAGATTGTGATGTTTTTGAGGAAAGCCAATTTCACGACGTTCTGGGAAGAAGTAAGTGAAGTGGTTCATTTGCTAGCAACATTTCCTAACGTAGAATTAATTATCAAGCCGCATACCCGCAGCGGCTGGAAACAATCACTCACCAGAAGTAAGTCGATAAAACAGTTAGTCAATGTCAAAATAGCGGATGATCAGATGCATTCTATCCAACTGATGAATTGGGCAGACGTTTGTATCGATTTAGCGACCTCCGTCGTATTCGAGGCAGTACGACTCAAAAAACCAGTTCTCGCTGCTGATTATTTGCATGCGGGGCGTTCTGCTATCGCAGTTTATATGCCAGAAACGGAATTGCGTTGCCGAGATGATGTTTATGAAAAAATTCAGCGATTTCTTACCGAAGGAACTGAGAATTTTTATATCGAAAGCCATCGCCAACATTTTTTAGATCAAATGCTAGACGTTGGGGGAAAGGATGTATTGGCACACTATATTGCGCTACTTGAATCGACAGCAAAACTGAACGAGAAAAAACAATAATGGTAGTTATACTCCGATTTCATTCAGGAATTTTATGCTGGATTTTTTAAAGAAGCTCGTTGTAATGGCTTATATGCTCAAGGGAGGGCAAACGAATGTCACTGTGAGAAATCAGCCGCTCGTGATTTCTGTAGATCATTGGAGAGTCTTGGGGCGCGCCAAAAATTATTCGATCAAAGAACCCGATACACTAGATTGGTTGGATGGTTTTGAACCAGGAACTTGTTATTTTGATATCGGTGCAAATATTGGGCAATTCTCGCTTTATCCAGCTAAGAAATATGGGCAAAAAGTAGAAATTTATGCTTTTGAGCCCCAATCAAATAATTATTACGCACTGAATAAGAATATTTATCTTAATCAGCTTAAAGACTCCATAACGGCCTACTGTGTTGCCATATCGGGTGAAAGTAAATTTGATAAATTGTATGTGCCAAAATTTATTCCTGGCGGTAATCGTTCTCAATTCGGTGAAGAATCGCAAGCAGCTATGGGGGTGCCAACTTCTCATATTCAAGGGATGTTTGGAATCACGTTAGATGACTTATGCGAGAAATGGAATTTTCCTTATCCTCACTATATGAAAATCGATGTAGATGGCATTGAAATTTCTATTCTTAGATCAGCTTCTAAGGTACTTAAGCACCCAAATCTTAAATCTGTCATTGTCGAGCTGGGTACCCCGCTTGAGCAACAAGAAGCAATCGCTATCATGAAGCAAGCTGGGCTTGAGTTAAAACATCAATCCACTCGTAATTGGGGAGAAACTTGTTTTATTTTTGAGAGAACCAGCACGGCATGATATTTCGCTTTATCTGTTATTGCTGATTGTTTGTGAAAGCACTCTTTTTTCTTAGGCATTACAACGATATCGATCACATGACGCCTGTCATAGCAAAATGGATCGAGACGGGTCATATTTGTGATGTCGTAATGATTAGTAAGAAGCGCTTTGATGGGGATTACCGAATTGAATATCTAAAACATTTGCAGGGAGTTCGTCTAGCACATATTCGAGACTTACTGCCAGTTTTTGATTTTTTCATGTGGCGATTGCAAACACTGCTTCTTGTCAGAAGTTCCTACCGCTCATTTCTTAAACCTTTAGTAATGTTTCTGGCTACGATTTTTCGGCAAGAAAAACGAAAGAAAGTTTGGGAGAAAGTATCACGCTATTTATTAAAGCGTAGTTTCAATGATCTAAACAATGGGGTTGTTGCATTTGACTGGATAGAGCGTAATTCTGAAACGGCTGTTGAATGGGTTGATGTGTTTGTTAATCTTGCACGTAAACAAGGTTTGGGGGTGGTTTCGCTGCCCCACGGAGATAGTCCACACGCAAGTCAGTTGATCCGTCATGGGGAATGGTTGCTTAAGCCGGATGTATCGTTTTCTGCTGCTGGAATGTTTGATCGAGTGGTTGTGCCAAATGCGTTATGTGCAATACGCTTTCGTCCGTTTCTAGATGATCGAAAGCTAGTGGTGCTGGGGTCACCTCGTTATTGTGAGGAATGGCTAACAAAACTTAAGTCATTGTTACCAGAATCTCCATTGCAACACTCCAGAAGTCGGTTAAAGATTGTGCTATTCCTCAGAAAAGCCAATTTCACGACATTTTGGGAAGAATTAAGTGAAGTTGTTCAAATGTTGTCAACGTTTGAGGAGGTTGAATTAGCGATTAAGCCTCATACGCGGGGAGGATGGAAACAATCTTTCACTAAAAGTGCGGCAATCCAGCATTTAAAGAATGTCAAAATTATCGAGAGTGATATCCATTCAATTCACCTGATTCATTGGGCAGATGTTGTGATCGATCTAGCTACTTCGATCGCTTATGAAGCGATAAGAGCAAAAAAACCGTTGCTTGCTGCAGATTATCTTCATGCTGGACGCTCAGCAGCTGCTCAGTATATGCCGGAGACTGAGCTGCGCTGTCGTGATGATGTTTACGAAAGAATCCATCATTTTCTTCAGAATGGCTGTGAAAATTATTACATCGAGGGAAATCGGCAGAAATTCATTACGGAGATGTTGGAATCTCCTGGAACAGATGTTTTGCCTCATTACGTTGGACTGCTTGAAGCGTTAGCTTCAAAATAATTCTTTCCTATCTAAAAATTTTATCTGAATTCAAGCTATCGTTAAACGATGGGATACCTTAATGAGTGAAAAACAAATCAGCATGACCTATTTATTGAGTGAACGTTTGATTAGCGTCGAATGGCGGGAGCGATTTATTCGATTTTCCTTGATTTTCTTTTGCTTTGCACTCTGGCAGAAATGGTCATTCTTTTATGCTTTTTTCTTGTTATCAGGGGCATGGATACTCGATGGCGGGCTAAGAAACTTCAAGCAACTGATAAGAGAACCGCTCGTTCAAGGAATATTGGTTTTTTGTAGTGTTGTGGCGATTGGGTTGTTGTGGGGTGATTACATTGAGACCAATCAGAATAAGTGGAAGAAATATTTTATTCTCTTAACGTTTATTCCTTTTTTTGCGCTGCTGAATAAAGATAGCGCGCGTTTTCCATGGGTTTCTAATACGTTCTTAATCGTCTACGGTAGTATATTGTTAACCGGCGCCTATCAGTATTTTGTGCAAGGGTTAATCGGTGTTCCCGCATTGGATATTTCTTACCTTAGTTTTTCTGCGATATTAGGCGTAGGTGTAATTACCACAATTTTTTTAGCTCAAGTGAGCCAGACAATATCGCAGAATATGATCTGGTGGTTCATTTCTGCGCTAATGCTGTTGCTACAATTCAATCAGGGAGCAAGAACTGTCTTGTTCGCAACGATGGTAGCTGCAATTATTCTGATCTTTTTTATGGGCCAGAAGAAAAGAAAAATGAGGTTAATCGGAATTTCGTCATTTATCGGTTTAGCGCTGCTGCTTATGGCTACGAATTCAGTGATGCAAGAACGATTGAGTCTCGTGAGTCATGATTGGGCTGCGATTAAACTAGGCAATTATGAAACCAGCCTGGGTTATCGATTAGCAATATGGGATATTGGTTTGAATGGTATACAAGAACAGCCTTGGATAGGTCATGGAACCGGTAATCCAGAGGTTTATTTTGAAAAAGAGACTCAAACGTATAAAGATGGAATTTATCGTAACTTGCCCGCATTTCAAAAAACTTCGCATTATCATAATGATTGGATTGAAGTTGGAATGCATTGGGGTGGATTGGGTATCATGGCGTTGGCTTTTTTAATATTTTCTTGGTTAAGAATATTTAAAGAAAATCAATTGGCTAATCTAGGAATTGCGTTTGTTAGTTATATAGTGCTGGCTGGGATGACGGATACTTTTCTTCTCTATAATAGAGTACCGCCGATATTATTGGTGATTACAGCATTGCTGGTATGCTGGCAGCGCTCAAAAATGAACAATTAAATTGACGCTAAGGTATTAGGGCTAGTACATAAGGAATCCTATCATGAAAAGATTTGAACCATTACAGAGCGAGCTTCTAGTTGGCTTGATTCCGGTTAATCCAGCGATAGAATGCTACATGCAAGGATTAATTGAGAGAAGGACAGATTCTGTATTAGTTGAGATGGAGGCCTTAGCAAAGCAAAAAAATTTTCCCATTGTAGGTCGCCTAGTTGGCACGTCATTAGAAGTTTTAGCTAAGATGATTAACGCAAAGCGTGTTTTTGAGTTTGGTAGCGGCTATGGTTATTCTGCATATTGGTTTGCACGTGCTGTTGGATTAAATGGACAGGTGATCTGCACGGACAATAAGCTTGCCAATAAAGAGCAAGCAGAAATCTTTTTATCATCCGTCGATTTATGGAAAAGGGTAACTTTCTATATCGGGTATGCTCAAGCGGTTTTTTCCCAAACGGAAGGCTTCTTTGATATCTGCTATAACGATGTAGATAAAAGTGAATATCCGTCAGTATGGAAAATGGCTAGAGAAAAAATCAAACCAGGTGGTTTATATATTGCAGACAATGTACTCTGGCATGGAAAAGTAATCGCAGAAAATAATACCGATGAATGGACGCAAGCAATTCTGGAGCATAATCAATTGATTTTTGACGATCCTGAGTTCGATGCGTTTATTAATCCAACTCGTGATGGAGTTATGGTAGCAAGAAGAAAAATGGCATAATAAGCGCACTGGATTCAGTCGATTCTATAATTGAATTGATTTTTATTTACGCATTAATTTTTTAAGGATAGATTTATGCAAATTCATGTCTATGATACTTACGTTAAAGCTAAGGATGGTCACATCATGCATTTTGATGTATTTACTTCCGTTAGAGACGATCAGAAAGCGATTGGGTATGCAAAACAGTGGCTAACTTCGATTGGTGAGGAAGATGCTGTTGTTTCAAGTAAGGAATGTAGGTTTTGTCATAGCCAAGGAGCGCCAGAGGATGTGATTGAAGCCATTAATAAAGATGGTTATTTCATTTACAAAATGGAAGGATGCAGATAACTTCTGGGCAGTTAGTTATTAACCCAATTCCAAGGATTGATAGATGAAACAAGTACCTTTTAAGCGGAGTCTTTTTATTGCTTTATTCTTAGCATGTGGATTGAGCCATGCTGCTGACCCTAAAATGATAGGTGAATTTAATGATTGGACAGCCTATGTTTACATGGAAGGTAAGAATAAAGTTTGTTATATGGTGAGTAAACCTAAAAAAGAAGAAGGGAGCTACACGAAACGTGGTAGCGTATATGCGCTGTTGACGCATCGGCCTGCTGAAAACAGTAAAAATGTTTTTAGCTTTATGGCTGGGTACCCTTTTAAGAAAGAAAGTGAAGTTACAGTTAGTATCGGTAACCAAAACTTCAAGCTTTTTACAGAGAATGAGACTGCTTGGGCTCAAGATAGTGATACGGATAACAAAATCGCGAATGCCATTCGTAACGGCAGCGCGTTGATCATTAAAGGTGTGTCTGCAAGGGATACAGCAACGACGGATACGTTTGGATTAAAGGGTTCGTCATCAGCTTATGGCGCAATTTCTAAAGAGTGCGGCATTAAGTAGCAGCAATTTATTAATATGCGTCTTCGTGTTTAGGATTAATAGTTTAAATGGATGAGGTCATAACGATTTACCAAAAACCAACTTGCAGTAAGTGCAGAGCTACCCTTGAACTGCTTACTCAAAGTGGTGAGGAATTCCGAAGTATTAATTATTATGAAGATCCTATTTCAGAGGATTTATTGCGTGAGCTTCTTCAAAAACTCAATATGACAGCACGCGAAATTTTTCGATCTGATGAGCCAGCGGCTAGAGGTTTGCAGTCAGCGACCGATGAGGAGCTATTGAAACGAATGGCTGCAAATCCTGATTTGATTCAGCGACCCATTGTTGTCAGGGGTGAGAAAGCGATTTTGGCTAGGCCACCCGAACAAGTTTTACAGTTATTAAAAAAATAGGGTTGCTTCATTGCGCTATGTATCTGAATTTCATCGATTAAAACTAATCAGCAAGCTTATAGGATCATTTTTGAGTCGATTGTTTTATCCTAGTTGTAACGGATGGCTAATGTAGGGTAGAATCGACGGTTTGGATTTCAGATTAAATTAGCAGCGATTATTCTGTTTCATAAGATATTTTGGTTAAATAGAATTTAGAATGTTAATTTAAGAAATTATCGTAAAGTGAGAGATACTTAAGTGAAGACCTTTTCAGCAAAACCATTAGAAGTTCAACATGATTGGTTTCTAATCGATGCAACCGATAAAGTTTTAGGGCGACTGGCAACAGCGATCGCACATCGTTTACGTGGAAAACATAAACCTATTTTTACTCCTCATGTTGACACTGGAGATTACATCGTTGTTATCAATGTTGATAAAATAAAAGTGACTGGAAATAAAGCAGAGGATAAAAAGTACTATCGTCATAGTGGTTATCCAGGAGGAATTTATGAAACAACCTTTAAGAAGATGCATGCTCGTTTTCCTGCAAGACCGCTTGAGAAAGCAGTAAAAGGTATGCTACCAAAAGGACCGCTGGGATATGCTATGATTAAGAAGCTGAAAATATATGCAGGTGATACGCATCCACATAGTGCACAACAACCAAAAAATTTAGAGATAAAGGCGTAATTTATGGCGATAAATTATAATTATGGAACGGGTCGAAGAAAAAGCTCAGTTGCTCGAGTATTTATAAAGCCAGGTAAAGGTGCTTTTGTCGTTAATGATAAACCACTCGATGAGTATTTTTCTCGGGAAACGGGTCGCATGGTTGTTCGCCAACCGCTGGAATTAACGGGAAATACTGCTAATTTTGATATAATGGTTAATATTCATGGCGGAGGAGAATCTGGTCAGGCAGGCGCAATTCGGCATGGTATTACACGTGCGCTCATTGATTATGATGAAACATTAAAACCGGTTCTTAGTAAGGCTGGGTTTGTAACAAGAGATGCGCGTGAAGTGGAACGTAAGAAGGTTGGTTTACGTAAAGCTAGGAGACGTAAGCAGTTCTCTAAACGTTAAACGTATCTGTTTCTCATTAAAGCCGCCTTTACCAGGCGGCTTTTTATTTTGTACATTTTGTTTTTTTCATTCATTCGATATGATTAAAGTAGGGATCGTTGGTGGAACTGGTTATACAGGGGTCGAGTTGCTGCGTATCTTAGCGCAACATCCAGAAGTTAGTTTGAAAGTGATTACTTCTCGACAAGAAGCAGGTTTGGCTGTCGATGAGTTATTTCCGAGTTTAAGAAAATATGTTTCATTAAAATTTGTTGATCCCGAAAAAGCCAAGCTAGATAAATGTGATATCGTGTTTTTTGCCACTCCCAATGGAGTAGCTATGCGCCAAGCTCGAGAGTTAGTGGATGCGGGTGTTAAGGTGATTGA
>SSFW01000091.1 GCA_008015595.1 Nitrosomonas sp.
GACAAGATCATAAAAAGTATTGCAAAAACTGGTGGAGATAAGCGGGATCGAACCGCTGACCTCTTGCATGCCATGCAAGCGCTCTCCCAGCTGAGCTATACCCCCTAGACTGAAAGAATAGGCGATTATACTGACGCTAAATATCCTTGTAAAGCGATAGATAAATTTACAAAGTCGCAATTTGCCGATTTAATCGATTCAATGTCTCCGATTTTCCAAGTATCTCAAGTACCGCATCAATCGAAGGTGTATGGACTTCACCGGTAATTGCAACTCTCAAGGGCATTGCAATCTTAGGCAGTTTAACACCAAACGCTGTCGCTGTATTTTTAATTTCGTCATGAATCAATTGTTTATCCCAGCTAATCGAAGAAAATCGATCGATTAGAGAAACCAGAATTGATTTTGTTTCATTATTGAAATATTGCGCTCTCAACTCTTCAGAAGGCGCTAATACTCGAAAAAAATAAACAGCAGCATCAGCAAGTTCACTTATCGTACTCACTCGATCTTTGAGTAAACTCACTACTTTATGCAAGTATTCACGATTAGAAATTTCACAATTATCTTTTTCTAGAAAAGGAATGGTTAAATGAGCAATATCAGTAATAGCTTCTGTTTTGAGGTAATGCTGATTAAGCCACTGCAATTTTTCTGGATTAAATTTAGCTGGCGCACGATTGATTGATTCAAGATCAAACCATTCAATCAATTGCTCACTAGAAAAAATTTCATCATCACCATGAGACCATCCTAAACGGGCCAGATAGTTTACCAACGCTTTAGGCAAATAACCCTCTTCATGATAATGCATCACTGATACCGCGCCATGACGTTTAGAAAGCCGCTCACCATCTGCACCTAAAATCATCGGCACATGTGCATACTGAGGTAACGATGCACTAAGCGCCTTCAAAATATTGATCTGACGCGGTGTATTATTGACATGATCATCTCCTCGAATCACATGGCTAATTTGCATATCAAGATCATCCAATACAACCCCAAAATTATAGGTCGGTGTCCCATCACTTCTCATTAGCACTAGATCATCAAGTTCGTTATTCGCAACACTAATCCTGCCTTTGACTAAATCATCAAAGACAACTTCTCCCTCTAGCGGATTTTTCAATCGAATCACCGGCTTTATCCCCTGCGGTGGTATTGACTTATTATCGCGCCAACGACCATCATAGCGGGGTTTTTGTCCAGCTGCTCGCTGACCCTCTCTTAATAAATCAAGTTCTTCTTTGGTTGCATAACAATAATACGCTTGATTAGTTCGCAATAGCTGTTCAGCAACTTCTTGATAACGAGTCAATCGTTGCATCTGATAATAAGGGCCCTCGTCATAATCTAAATTTAACCAGGCCATGCCATCTAAAATCGCTTGTACAGATTCTTGCGTTGAGCGCTCTAGATCTGTGTCTTCAATACGTAAAACAAATTTACCACCATGCTTACGTGCAAATGCCCATGAAAACAATGCAGTACGCGCACCACCAATATGGAGATACCCTGTAGGGCTTGGAGCAAATCGAGTTCGAACCATCATAAGATTATTTCAGATCAAAAAACTAGTGATTTTGTTAGAGATTTTAAAAAATAATGTCAGGGTAAAAAATCAGGTAGATTTTCAGTTTAACTGGTAGATATTCACCCTAATTCCATTCACACGATCAAAGAACAGGAGCAAGCGATTAATCGTCAGCTAATTCTACTACACCCTTAGCAACCTCGCTTGTATTAGAATGCTCTAGCACTTAGCCACGCGATAACGCAAAAAATGTTATAGGGTATATCAGCAAACGCAGTTTTCCTCTCGTGCTAGAATAAAAACAACAGTAGCTCTATATTTAGTTAATAAATAATAATAAACATATGCAAGTTCATTTTGATACGCTCATCATTGGGAGCGGTTTGGCTGGACTCACGCTCGCACTTAATTTAGCAAATACTCAGAAAGTTGCTATTGTCACAAAACGGACTCTGCTTGATAGTGCAAGTAGCTGGGCTCAAGGTGGTATTGCCGCTGCCTTATCTACTGAAGATTCTCCCGACAAACACATCCAAGATACGCTTATTGCGGGTGCTGGACTATGCGATACCGCAATAACGAAATATGTCGTCGAACAAGGCCCTGCAGCCATTCAGTGGCTAATTTCACAACAGGTCGATTTCACCAAAGATGCTCAAAATGAAACTGGGTACCATTTAACGCGCGAAGGGGGGCACAGTGTTCGTCGCGTCATCCATATCAACGATGCAACAGGTCAGGCAGTTCAACTTGCTTTAATTCGACAGACCCAAGCACATAAAAATATTTCGATCTTCGAGAATCATATCGCGGTTGACTTGATTACAAATAAAAAATTATTAGCCAATCCATTAAATCAACTGAATCGATGCCATGGCGCTTATATCTTAGATATCAAATCAGATAAAATCATCACATTCTCGGCACAAAACACGGTTCTTGCAACAGGGGGGGCGGGCAAAGTTTATCTTTACACCACTAACCCGGATACCGCAACGGGTGATGGCATCGCCATGGGATGGCGGGCAGGATGCCGCGTAGCTAACATGGAATTCATCCAATTTCATCCAACGTGTCTTTACCACCCTCATGCAAAATCATTTTTAATCAGTGAAGCGGTTCGCGGTGAAGGCGGTTTATTAAAGCTACCCAATGGTGAACGCTTTATGCCTTCACATGATGAACGTGCAGAACTTGCTCCTCGCGATATTGTCGCTCGCGCCATCGATTTTGAAATGAAGAAGCGTGGCCTTGATTGTGTCTATCTTGATATCTCCCATAAACCAATCTCATTTCTTAAACAGCACTTCCCAACGATTTATTCACGATGCCTTGATTTTGGTATTGATATCACAAAACAACCGATTCCGGTTGTACCAGCAGCGCATTATATGTGTGGGGGTATCATAACAGACCAAAATGGAATGACTGATTTGAATAACTTATATGCAATTGGTGAAACTGCATTTACTGGTCTTCATGGCGCCAATCGATTAGCAAGCAACTCCTTACTAGAGTGTTTAGTATTCGGAATGGCCTCAGCAAAACATATATTAGATCAACCTAACCAGGAATCTGCTGCCTTGCCGGATTGGGATGCAAGTCGTGTAACTGATGCGGATGAGGAAGTCGTAATTTCCCATAATTGGGATGAATTACGTCGATTCATGTGGAATTATGTAGGAATTGTTAGAACCAACAAGCGCCTTGAACGCGCGCAACATCGGGTCAAATTGCTGCATGAAGAAATCAACGAGTACTACACGAATTTCCGTGTAACCGGTGATTTATTAGAGCTACGTAATTTAGTTACAACAGCGAATCTGATCATCCAATGCGCCATGCAACGCCATGAAAGCCGTGGACTACATTCTAGTCGTGATTATCCTAATACAAGCTCTGAATTAAAAAATACGATTTTACAGGGCCGTGGCGCCGTTGGAAATCATCTAAGTTATTAGCTTTAAGGATCATAGAAGGTTAATGTGATTCTAAGAATTTTTTATGAATTCGGTGTGTTATATACCACACAGACCAAATGACCACTGGAATTAGTAATCCCGTTACCAATTCTGGATGAATCGGCCATCCTGCAGCTTTTATTGCTTTGAACCCATAAAGCAACAAACTAATTACATAATAGGAAATTGCAGCAATCGATAGTCCTTCTACTGTACTTTGCAGGCGTAACTGCAATTCCTGCCCACGTGTTAATTTTTCCAATAGTTGTTGATTTTGAGTCTCAGCTAAAATATCGACTCGTGTCCGTAACAAAGAACTCGTCCTTGCAACTCGAGCTGAAAGATAACCCATGCGCTGCGCTGTTGCATCCACTGTTGCTATCGCTGGAGAAAGACGTCGCTGCATGAACTCTCCAATCGTTTGGATACCAGGTATCGCTTTCTCTCTTAATTCACTGATTCTTTGATTTACTACTCGATCATAAGCGTGAGTTGCAGCAAAACGATAAGCATGCTCAACGGTAATACGTTCCACTCTAGCCGCAAGCGCTATTAGTGTATCTAGTAATTCCTGATCTGAAGTCGACTTACTCTCCAGTCGTGCAGTAATATCAGCTAATTGTAGTTCAGCATCAGTCAGCTCAGGGGCCAATTGCTTGGCAACGGGAAGCGCTCTTAGCGCAACCAGTCGGTACGTCTCAATTTCAAGTAAGCGTTGTGAAATTCTCCCCGCACGCGTTTCAGATATACTGGGTGGTGCAATGACAAGCATTCTTTCAAAACCGCTTTCACGCAGCATGAAATCAGTTACAGCAAGTGAATGGCCATCTCTTCCCATTAAGGAAGCCACAATGGGATGCCCTCCAAACCAGCTGCGCGCAGTCTTCAACAGATCTTCCATTTGCGTTAAATCACCGTGCACCATTGCAAGCTTAATTGCAGCAATTGTCAACCCTGGAATTCCGGCCAACCAATTTTTAGGTAAAGCCAAATAAGATAACAATTCTGGATCGGTTGCACCTAAATTGGCGCTATCCGGCAACTGCTGCACTACTGTATAACGCGTGTATTCAGTATGCCTCTCCCATCTCAAGGCATATCCTTGAAGCCGTAAGCGTAAAAAATTATTCTGCAATTGCTCAGGCGTTAAGTTTGCTTGATTCGGCAATAAGCGTAAGTGATTACATTCGTGTTCTCGTGTTACACCTTCATTAAAAACTGCAACATAAATGATAAGTGCGGGAAGATGAATCCGCTGACTTGGACGTGCATGTACTTCATTATGCAGTATTATTCGTTGCGGGTGATTATTTGGTAAAAAGTCTGATGATTTGATATCAGTGTCTAGGTACATCGTTCCAGGCTTATGAACAGCGAGCTATGTTTTTTTTAAATGTATCAAGAATCTGACATAAGGTCAAAAGTAAGTCGCCCTTAATTTGCAGGAAATTTTATTTCTTGATAAAGAAGTAGATGTGGCAATATACACTAGGGAGTCAAAACTAAGAAGTTATTCTCTGCATGATTCTTTTTATAAATAAAAGAAGTACAGAAAATGAGCAAGAAACGCAGAAATCCTTTTGCAGAATTTAGATTAAGAATCGTGCTGCCGACAATCAAGGATGACAATAGGCTAGTCGAGGTATCACGGCAATATAATGTAGCGACTACTACACTAAACCGGATACATTCCTTAAAACAACTAAAACTCTAGACTAGCAGAGGCTAATAGCATTCGATGAGCTACCATAGTACACCGACAAGTGCATCAGATTATTTTTTACAGCGCCATTCAGATTCTTTTAAATGTAGAATAAAGTTAACCGAAACATCATTAAACTTTGTAAAGTTCCAAAATATTCGATACCCGTTATAATATGACGGTGATTATCTCAGGTAAATTCATTATCACCATGCGATACTCGAAAATGCTCGGAATAGCTTACATCTACCAGACTATTATAACCACACCAACCGTCACTATAAATGACACTCGCAATGGATATTTGCCCAATATTACAGCTTGTAAATTAATCGCTTAAATTCAGGTACTATCTCGGTGTGCCCATTTTTCTCAAAGAACCCAAATACTGGTCGTTTTAATGTGCCACGACCACGTTTGAGTTTGCTATGATATAACCTCAATAATGCTTCCATTAAAGTGACTCTCTTATCTACTGTTAGTCTACCTAACAATTTATCCTTAAGGGCAGTCTGGGCACGATAATTACTTGCCTGAAAGCTATATCAACGATCAATTTTGTTTCAATTTTTCTTTAACAACAGAGTCCTTTGCTGGCAGGTATATCAATTAAATTACTATTTCTTAATATCTGCCTAGACTAATAGATCTTGTCTGCTAGTCTAAAGTAGACTTCAGCATTATTGCTCCTTAGCATCAACTCCAACTATTGGTCTATCCAACATTTCAACTATCGCAAGTGGAGCATTATCACCTTTTCTATAGCCGAATTTCAGTATTCTTAAATAACCACCATTTCTACTTTTATAACGCTCTCCAAGCTCAGAGAATAATTTAACAACCGTATCCCTATCACGTAAGCGACTGAATGCATTTCTTTTATTTGCAAGTGAAGGCTTCTTTCCCAAGGTTATCAATGGCTCTACAATTCTCCTAAGCTCCTTTGCTTTTGGTAGAGTAGTTTTAATTAACTCGTGTTTTAATAAAGAGTTCGCCATATTTCTAAGCATTAATATTCTATGGCTACTAGTGCGATTTAATTTTCGTAATCCATTCTTATGACGCATGTCCTGATTCCTTCATTTGATTATCTAGATTAGGAGGTGGCCAATTTTCTAATTTCATTCCTAATGACAAATCTCTTGATGCTAAAACTTCTTTAATTTCATTTAATGATTTTCTTCCTAAATTAGGGGTTCTAAGTAATTCTGCTTCTGTTCTTTGAATTAAATCACCAATATAGTAAATATTCTCAACCTTTAAACAATTTGCAGATCTAACTGTTAATTCCAAATCATCTACAGGCCTAAGCAATATTGGATCTATTTGTGGAGAAACTGGATATTCTTTAAGCACAGGAGTGCTCACTAAATCAGCAAAAAAAGACAATTGTTCTATTAATACACGCGCACTATAACGAACTGCCTCCTCAGGATCAATTGAACCATTTGTTTCAACATCCAGTATCAATTTATCAAGATCTGTACGTTGCTCCACACGAGCATTTTGTACTGCATAACTTACTCGTCTAATAGGACTAAAAGAAGCATCTAGCATAATACTACCAATTTTACTTTCTTTATCTACCACTTTTCGCAAAGTAGCAGGAACATATCCATATCCTTTTTCAACCGTAATTTGCATATCCAAACTACCACCTTTAATGATATGAGCAATCACGTGATTACGATTAATAATCTCTACATCATGGCTTAGTTCTATATCGCCAGCTGTTACAGCGCCTTCTGTAGATTTTTTCAATTTCAATTCAATTTTACTTCCAGAGTGGATTTTGAATACTAAACCTTTAAGGTTTATCAAGATATCAATAACATCTTCTTGAATACCATCAATTGTAGAATATTCATGCACAACACCCGCAATTTTTACTTCTGTAGCAGCGCATCCGTTTATCGATGAAAGTAATACTCGTCTAAGTGCGTTTCCTAAAGTAAATCCAAAACCTCGCTCAAAAGGTTCCAAAGTTACTTTTGCAGTATTTTCAGAGATATTCTGAACATCAACTATCCTAGGCATCAGATATGTACTACTAGACATACACATTCACCTTTATTATAAAATTCATTATTTCGAGTATAACTCGACTATCAAAGACTCATTGATCATTGATGATAAATCTGATCGATCTGGATTTGATTTAAATGTGCCTTTAAGATTATTCACATCAATATCTAACCAACTAGGAAATTTTCGCTCTTTGGTATTATCTAGCGCTTGTTTGATTCTCAGTTGTTTTTTAGAATTATCTGTAATTTCAATAACATCACCTGGCTCTACTTGATATGAAGGAATATTTACTCTTTTATTATTTACAAGAATACCATTATGCCGAACAATTTGCCGAGATTCAGAACGTGATGCACCAAAACCCATACCAAATACTACACTATCTAATCTACTCTCAAGTAATACAAGTAAATTCTCTCCAGTAACTCCTCTTTTCTTTTCAGCCAATTTATAAAGATTATGAAATTGGCGCTCTAAGAGGCCATACATACGTCGTACTTTCTGCTTTTCTCTTAGCTGCGTTCCATAATCAGAGGACCTGCTCTTTTTCTGGCCATGTTGTCCCGGAGCATAATTTCTGCGTTCAATTGCACATTTATCAGAAAAACATTTTTCACCTTTTAAAAATAATTTTTCACCTTCCCGACGACATTGACGACACTTAGGTTGTAGATTTCTAGCCACTTTATATCCTTTATATTCTTCTGCGTTTAGGCGCACGGCATCCATTGTGAGGAACAGGCGTTACATCTGAAATACTAGAAATTTTAAAACCCGCAGCATTAAGAGAACGCACTGCAGAATCTCTTCCTGGTCCAGGGCCTTTAACTCTAACCTCTAAATTTTTAACACCATATTCAAGAGCTATTTTACTAGCATTCTCTGCAGCTACTTGCGCAGCAAAAGGAGTGCTTTTCCGGGATCCTTTAAAACCAGCACCTCCTGCAGTTGCCCAAGACAGGGCATTTCCTTGTCTATCTGTTATAGTTACAATAGTATTATTGAAAGAAGCGTGGATATGCGCTATTCCCTCAACAACATTCTTTTTTATCTTCTTTTTACCTCGACTAGCAGTTTTAACCATATTTATTAACAAAATTATTGATTAACTTTAATTAGCAGATTTTTTAGGACCTTTCCGTGTCCTTGCATTTGTTCGAGTTCGTTGTCCTCTTACAGGAAGTCCTCTTTTATGTCGCATACCTCTATAACTTCCAATATCTATTAATCTCTTAATATTCATAGTTATCTCACGTCGCAGATCACCCTCGACAGTCATTCTAGAAATATAATCTCTAATTAGATCGATTTGCGAATCTGCAACATCCTTCATCTTTACACTACCATCTAAATTCAGATCTAAACAGATTTTCTTTGCGGTAGGAATTCCTATACCATAAATTGCTGTTAGCGCAATTCTTAGATGTTGATTATTAGGAATGTTGACACCTGCAATTCTAGCCATTTATTAATACCTAATCTTAAGTTTACTTGAATTTTAAAGTTTATCCTTGTCTTTGTTTGTGTCTAAGATTGACACAGATAACTCGGACTATCCCTTCACGTTTTACAATTTTACAATTTCTACAAATTTTTTTAACTGATGCTTTGACTTTCATAATATATATTTTAAATGAATTAAATGACGTATCACTTATTTACTTCTAAAAGTTATTCTTCCTTTTGATAAATCGTATGGAGTCATATCAACCGTTACTTTATCGCCAGGTAGTATTCGAATATAATTCATTCTCATTTTTCCAGATATATAACCTAATACTACATGACCGTTTTCTAATTTAACCTTAAAAGTTGCATTTGGTAGAGTTTCTATGATTTCCCCTTGTAATTGTATTGTTTCTTCTTTTGACATGACATCAAAATAATTTTTACTTTGCAAGTCCTAAATTATTCATTTTAAGGTTTGCTTTTTTCAATAAACTCTCATATTGGGCGCTCATCACATGGGACTGAACCTGTGCCATAAAATCCATTGTAACAACTACGATGATCAATAATGAAGTTCCTCCAAAATAAAAAGGGACGTTCCACTTTAAAATTAATAATTCTGGCAATAAACATACAAGAGTTACATATATAGAACCAATAAGAGTCAGTCTAAGCATGATTTTCTCAATATAACTCGTTGTTTGTTCCCCAGGTCTTATTCCTGGAATGAAGGCACCACTTTTTTTAAGATTATCAGCAGTTTCTTTTGGATTAAAAACTAATGCAGTATAAAAGAAACAAAAGAAAATAATCATGCTTGCATATAATAATACATAAGCAGGCTGACCAGGAGATAATGAAGCACTAAAATCACTTAACCACGAAAAAGTAGTATCTGTAGAAAACCATCCAGCTAAAGTAGCTGGAAACAAGATAATACTTGAAGCAAATATTGGTGGAATTACGCCTGCCATATTAAGTTTTAATGGCAAATGTGAGCTTTGCCCTCCTAACACCTGTTTACCTACTTGTCGTTTTGCATAATTCACAAGAATTTTTCTCTGTCCTCTTTCGACAAATACAACTAATGCAGTAACGCTAATAACTGCAACAAATATACCAAACGCAACAAGGAAATGCATAGATCCGGTCCGTACCAATTCTAACGTACCGCCTATCGCACTGGGTAATCCTGCAGTAATTCCAGCAAAGATGATTAACGAAATGCCATTACCAATACCACGTTCAGTAATTTGTTCTCCTAACCACATAAGAAAAATTGTTCCTGTTACAAGTGTTACCACAGTTGTAATAACAAATATAGTTCCAGGGGTGATTACTAAACCAGGCTGCGATTGCAGGGCAATCGATATACCAAAGCTTTGTATCAATGCTAGAAAAATTGTACCAATCCGCGTGTATTGGGTGATTCTTTTTCGCCCACTTTCACCTTCTTTTTTTAACATTTCGAGATAAGGTATTGCAACTGTACCTAATTGCATAATAATCGATGCAGAAATATATGGCATTATCCCTAATGCAAAAATTGAAAACCGTGATAACGCACCGCCTGAGAACATATTAAACATTCCCAATAAACCATTATCTTGACTCTCCAAAATATCCTTTAATACTATCGCATCTATTCCAGGCACGGGTACATGAGAACCTATTCTATATACTATTAATGCGCCCAACAAAAACCACAATCTTATTTTTAGATCTCTAAACTTTTGATCTTTAGATTTATTTTTACTAACTACCACGATATATTTTCTTTTAATCTAAAACTTTATAAAATAATTCCCTGTGCTTTAATAATTTCATCTCGGACTTGTTTTGTCATAGCTAAACCATCAATTTTTAAAACATTATTAATATTTTTATCAAATAAAATTTTTATTCCCCGGCATTTTCGATTAACCAGTTTTTTTGCTTTCAGCAAGGCCAAAGTAATATTTTCGTCAGAAAATTTTGATAATTGCGATAATCTAACTTCAAGCACTTGAGGTTTCTTAGAAGTAAACCCATATTTTGGTAATCGTCTTTGTAATGGCATTTGACCACCTTCAAAACC
>SSFW01000069.1 GCA_008015595.1 Nitrosomonas sp.
AAGTTTCTCAGCAGAATCAAGTCTTAGGTAACGCATCGATCACAGCCGGATTCTTTCAGCTTAAGCAAAAGAAAAGAATTCAATTCTCTGATGACAACACACAACGCGCTGAAAATACCTACCTTGTTATTAAACAATCAGCGAATTCGGGCTTGTTGCCTGTGTGCACTGAGAAATACGTGCAACGGGGGCTAACTGAAGGCGAGATTATTCTTACTACTCACGCTTGGGTTCCCGCTTTAGTGACTGCGAGCATTGCTGCAATATTAACGACTTCTTTTATTCCTGACGGGGTTCCCCCTACAGGGGCAGAAACGATTCCTATCGGTAGACCGATTCAAGCAGGGGCAGAGATTGCAGTGCTAACGACTATGGCCTCGATTGGTACGGGACATTATGAAGTATGGGGAACGCCTTTCGATTACGTGCACGCACGCAATACGACTGAAGCATTCAATGAATTAGCTGATGATTGGTACAGAAACGAAATTCTTATCGAAAATGATTTCGTTATGGATGAACCCATGGCACAAGCTTACGCTGTGCGTGAATTGCTTTATAGGGCGCGAGAAGTCAATCGATTTGATGTGACGATTGTCGATGACCCTAGAATCGAACCTGGTGATATTGTGCAATTGCCTGACGCATCTAGGTTATACGTTACAGATTATCGGCGCGATGTATCGCCAGGGTCTCCCGCGATTTTAGAGCTTAAGGGGTTTAGAGTATGAGACTTATTGATCTTACAGGCAGGCGTTTTGGTCGTCTTGAAGTTATTGAGCGGCGCGGTTGCTTAAAAGGTATGGCTACATGGTTATGCAAGTGTGACTGCGGAATAGACAAGTTGGTCGCTAGTTATTATCTACTCAATGGGAAAACTAGGTCGTGCGGATGTTTAGCCAATGAACATGAAAATAAATTTGGTTCCCATAGGGCTACGCATCGTATGACTCGATCAAAAATATACAGGACGTGGGCTTCAATGTTAAGCCGTTGCAATAATCGCAATGTGCCTGGCTATAAAAATTATGGCGCTCGCGGTATTAAAGTTTGTGATCGCTGGCTATCGTTCGATAATTTTTATGCTGATATGGGCAACGCACCTAAAGACATGACTCTGGATAGGATAGACAACGACGGCGGATACTCACCAGAAAACTGTAGATGGGCAACACGTTCAGAACAAAGTCGCAACAGAAGAATCGCCAAGAACGCGAAGATTCTGGTTATAGACGGCAAAAAACGTTTAGTTATCGATGTCGCTGCTGAGTATGGTATCAATCGTTCAACTTTGAGAAGCAGAATATCAAGAGGGTGGACAGTGGAAAGGATTATTTCATGTCTATCCTAGTTAACATAGCTCAAGCAGAAATCAGAGACCAAGCGAAAGAGCTAGACGGTAAAGTGCTTACACGCCCCGCTCTTTTAGTGACTGATGGCGTGTCTTTAGTTTACGCCGTCGATGTTGATATTGGGCTAGATAATCCTCTAAAAAATATCCCTATCGCGCGTGCAAATCGTGACTTGCTTTATGCAGAAGTCGGGGCTTCAGTAAGGTTGCGACGTGGTGAATCTGGACGTTACGAAGTGATCGGCTTCAGTCAAGAACAGCCGGGGACTAGAATCAGGATTCCTGTATCGATTCCTTTTTTTCCATTCGGAAACGCTGGGATTAAAACTGGAACTGACCCAGCCCCGCCACCTTCTCCGCTCCCATCGAATCCGATTGTTATCGGAACCCCTATTGATCAAACATTAGTCGGTAGGCCAGTAACTTACGAAGAAATTGATACTTATGGCACTTATGGTGCTACACCATATGGTGCTACAGGATTGTTTAAGGGCGGAGTTTTACAAGGAATTTATTCATGAGCATACAGCTAGAAAGATTTGCAAACGGCGATACGAATTACGTCGCTAAACATAACAACAACGCAGACATAATTGAGTCGGCTATCGATTCAATCGAACAGCTAGCAGGCAACAACGCAGCAGCAAGCGGGGCGAATGTAGCTAAAGCTTTCCGCGCTTTGTTCGGTGAATCTGCAAGCCTTATCGGGGGCAGCAGCTATGCTTGCACAGGGGTATTAAGCACGCTGACCGTGCAGCCTGGTTACTGTTGGCGTCCTTCATTAAATGCTGTGGTATCAAGAACGTCTACGACTGCAATCAGCTTCACAGGGGTATCGGCTGGTACTTGGTTCATCACAGCAGACCCTAACGGAAACCCGATTCGAACTGCTGACGCTACTGAAGCCGCTTATTCTGTGGTTTGGTCTGGCTCTGCTTTCGGGTTAATTACCAGACTGTTGCCGATCACTTTCGGAGCAATAGAAGACGGCCTGGTGCAAACCAGCACTGCACTTGCTCAGACTTTTAGCTCACTCGATGCTAGGTTAGAAGCGGGTGAAGCAAAAGCGGCTGCAGGTGATCTCGGTAAAACTTACGTATCGGGAAGACTAAGTAAATCGGTTGCTGGGAACTCTAACGTTACTCTGACTTCTACAGAAGCGAATAACATGATTCTGAATTTCACGGGCGCGGTTACTGGGAATATCGATATTAATGTCCCTTTAACTTCTGCGCCGAGAGTTTGGCTTGTTACAAACAACACAACGGGCGGTTTTAAATTAACGTTTAAAGGCTCTGCAGGCTCAGGGGTAATCCTTCCCGATGGTGGGCAAGCTGTTTGGCTTTATCAAGATGGGGTGAACATATTGAGCTTACCGCCGCAGCTTGTCCATGCTGAATCATACAGCAGCTCGATTACTGCTGATTTCTCAAGGGGTAGCACGATCAAGATCACCCTTGCAGGCAATCCCACAATTACGCTAACAGGTGCAAAAGATAAGCAAAAGTGCATCTTAGAACTCACGCAAGACGCTACGGGAAGCAGAACAATTACCCTAATTAATCATCGGTTCGGGTCTGATCTTACTGCAATAACGCTTTCAACAGGGGCTAACCTGACTGACAAGATAGGCTTTATTTATGACGCTACCGCAGATAAATACGATGTGGTGGCACTTTTAAGAGGGTTCTAATATGGCGCTAATACTTTTTGATGGTTTTGATACTTATGGTACCAGTAACATACTGATGGAATGGGGGCAGAGTATCGGTGGTAATAACTCTATCAATGCGACAGGGGGAAGAAGGGGCGGCAGCGCTCTATATTGCCCTGATAACTTTAATTTAAACTTTATAGGCGCTCCCTCTCACATTGTTTCTAAATCGCTACCTGGCAATTTCACAACATTTATTTGTGGGGTTGCTTTTGAAGCTTCATTGTTTCATCAAGTAAAAAATATATTCTTGTTCAGGGATGCAGGAACTAGACAATTAGAAGTCGGTGTTAACACTGCGGGGCAATTGTTTGTTTCAAGAAATGGAACGATTCTGGCAACTTCAGCAGCTTCTATTTCTGAAAATGTTTATAACTACATAGAAATAAAAGCCACGATCAATAACACTACTGGTTCTTATGAAGTTAGGCTGAATGGAGCCACCGTTTTGAGTGCAACGAATGTCGATACTCAAAACACAACGAATGCTTATATTAATGAAGTAGTGCTCGGCCCTTATCTTGCTTATCCTGGCAGCACTACTGCGTTTACTCATAAATATGATGACTTCTATTTCTGCGATACCACAGGCTCAGTCAATAATAACTTCCTCGGTGATATTCGCATCGATGCCATATTCCCTACAGCAGACGGGAATTATTCACAGTGGACGCCTAGCACTGCTGGCGCTCATTTTTCATTAGTCGATGAAAATCCCCCTAATACCACTGACTATGTTTCTGACGGAACAATCGGGAATAAAGACAGTTATGTAATGCAGAATCCCCCTTCCTTGGTTGCTCAGACGATACACGCTGTAAAAACGAGGGTCGCTATTCAAAAAGACGATGCTGGGGCAAGATCAGTCAAGATCGGGGTGAGGTCAGGAACGACAAACGGTTTAAGTTCAGCAATAGCTCTCGGTACTTCCTGGGCATACGTTAGCCATATCTTAGAAACTGACCCAAACACTAGCGCGGCGTGGACGGCTTCAGCAGTCGATAACGTTGAAGCATTAATCGAGACAGCTTAATAAATGACTGTTGCTCAAACTAGCCAAGTCACAATTGAAGTCATCAGAACGAATGATGATGTAAAAGCACGACTATCTCGAATTGCTAATGAAACCATTCGAGTAGCTACCCCTTCCGCGCGAATATCTCAGGCTTCAATTGAGGTAATAAGGATTGAGGAACCCGTAGCAAACCTATCTCAAGCAGCAATTGAAATCATTAGCAGCGATAAAACACTATCTGCTTCTTTCCCTATCAGTCTTAATCAAACAGCAGACCTGCAAAAAGGGCTGACACTAGGGGCAACATTCGAAGTTACAGCGACGCAGACTGCAAGGATAGAGTTAGGGACTGAATTACACGCGTTTAATGCCCTTGTTCAAATGTCTCAAACGGCGGCGCTCCTTGCAGAATCGCCTTTATCTGCAACTATGCCTATTAGTTTGACCATGCAAGGGGCGATTCAGAAAGGAATAGAGCTTAGAGAAACAATGAATATTTCTGTGAACATGCGAGCAAACCTACAGGTTCACCCAGAACCCGCAAACGCTTCTGCATTTTTTCTACTTTTCTAATAGGAGTTAAATCATGAGTTCAGCATCGAACGCGCTCGAAGAATCAATTGGTACCCATCTACTTAGAACTAGCGCTTGGGTTAAGCCTACGAATGTTTATATGGCGCTATTCACCACTTTACCTGGTGAAGATGGAACGGGTGGCGTTGAAGTAACGGGTGGTTCTTATGCTCGAATCAATGTCGGCCCATCAGACGCTAATTGGAATCTACCAGCAGGCGGAAATGGTGAGTTTTCTAATGCTGTGGTGTTTACTTACGCAGTTCCTACGGCGAATTGGGGGAATGTGGTAGGCGCTGCTTTATACGATGCTTCAACGGGTGGAGTGATGCAAGCAAAAGCTACTTTAGACACTGCTAGAAATATCGTAGCGGGTGATCCTGCGCCTAATTTCCCTGTTGGTTCGATCAAGTTTGTTTTTTCTTAATTTTAAAGTTTGGCGTGATGTCAAAACCGTGCTGGACGATTTCCAGTTTTATTTTTATATGGAGTGAATTATGGCTGAAGATAGTAGCGAAATCGTTCGCGAAATGGCTGAATCAGTAGCAGCAACGAACCTAAAATCGTTAGCTGATGCGCCAGCTTTTTATAACAATCTGGCTTTTGGTAACGCAGTCTCTCATCAACAATTGATGAATAACATTATGGCTTCTAGCTTCCAAGCTATGATGGCTGTAAGTCAGGCTGCTACTGCTAAAGCAATTGAGAGCTTGATTTCAACTCAACCTTCCGAAGGTGTAGTTGATATTGCTGGTGCTCAACAGTTGATCAAAGGCGCACAAACTACGCCTCCTGTCACTGGGCAGTAATTAACAGCGGGGGGCGCTTAGGCGCTCCCCATTAACTTTATGAAGTGGATACAAGATCAACTAGAGAATCACATGCTATTCCGGCGTTTAATGCTTGTAGGCGCGTGGTGGATTAACTTTGAAGCTGCTAACCTATCTTTTAGATTCGCAATGGCAACAAGTCTTCAATCAGGAAGCGATATTGCTATCGTTCAAACTGCTATTCAAGCCCCTGCTGTACTTCTCACAGGTTACTTTATAAAACTGTACTGTAAATCTGCCGATCTTAGAAAGTAATACTTAAAGCGGTGTTCAGCGTTTCAGTGACTTTATTCATTTGCGTGTAAACCGTATAACCTGCTACAGAAGCTACTAACACTGAAAAAGCTATTGATGCTTTCATTTTATTTCCCCCTTCGTTAATTGATCGGGGAACCCTGCTGCTTGGTTTTCACCATGTCAACGGTATAAAAGCTTGCCTGTACTTCGGTACGATGTCGATGGATAAATGGTTCTAGGAAACTATCACGCTAAACATTAGCTTATAATTTGCTTATTATTTATTGGAGAATCAGCGTGATAAAAAAGATTATTACCCTAATTGTATTCATGGTCTGGGGAAGCGTGGTGAATGCTAGCTTTATTGATCGTGGTAATTATTTCACTGATACAAAATCAGGTTTAGATTGGTTGAAATTAACAGAAACTATGGAAATGTATGTTGTTCAGGTTGAAAATGAAATGGTGCCTGGCGCTAGACTAGATGGTTGGAGATACGCCACCATAGATGATTTAAGAATTCTAATATCAAATTACATCAACGAAGATATAACGCATTACGATTACTTAGATCAAGAAGTAGACAAGATAGATAATTTAATTCCTTTGCTTGGCAGCACATTAGATTATTATGTCTTTTTACAATTTGGGCTGACATTCTCAGAATGGCAAGGCTACGAAAAAGGAAGATATAACTACACTTTAGGAACTGTCTATGACCCATACGAGAATTCATTTTGGGTTTCTATGATTAATGATGACGATTACTTTCCTCCTCATTTCTATGGTAACGGTACTACTTTTCAAGATGATTTCTCTATAATTCGTTGGATTAGAACTGGCGATATAGGCTATTCTTCAAGGGAGTCAGGAAACTTTCTAGTAAGGGATGCTACGAACTTAATTCCAGAACCCCCGCCTTTCATTTTAATGACCTTCTTTTTGCTCTTACTAATGATAAAAACTAGACATAATTAGACCAAAATTAGACGAGAAATTTTTTCCGCAAAGCAAAATTAGACCTAGATTCCATGCGGTTCTTCGAGGTTCCTCAAATCCTTTTTTGCGGAATAAAAAATCTAGTTAACGTTTTGATTTTATTGATTGTTAGATTAGACTGAAAATCCTTGTGTCGGTGGTTGAATTCCGCCCTTGGCCACCAATACTCGATGGCATTCATTCGTTAGATCATGCAATGATTTCAATTCGGTTTAGAAAGCCCCTCCTAGATAAAAAACAATCAAAAACACGATGAAGTAGCGCTGTAAAATTTATCGACATATCATCTTTTTATTCCCTTAAAATTCAAAAATAGCATTTAAAAAAGAAGCGGCCATCAGCGCCTTAAAATTTTTTGCAAAGTGAGAAAAACCTTCCCCACAAACCATAACACTACAAATCACCTATAAACCCATTTTCATGATTTGTAGTAAATGATCCAAGCTGTCGGTTTATTTTACATTTTGCTAACCGAATCTAACGGATGAAGCATAACTAACTGATAAATATAATAATAATATATTGGCATGAATTTTGCGTAATCATCTTGAGATAGGAGTAGCTATTTAATTTAATTATCGGGACAGAACTATGAAGATCGGCACGTTTAAATCGATGCGCTTAATAAGTTATGCTTTAGTTGGCCTTGTCGCTAGTACACCGGCGCAAGCATTATTTATCAATGCAACTGTAACCGGTGGGACGCCCATTGTGACTAATGGTAATCGCACAGTTTCTGATAATAATATCTCGACTAGCGTTTCAGTGTCCAAAACCCAAGCAACGAATGCAACGATTAGCCAATTCGATGCTTCTCAAGGTGTTTTAGTTGGGGTAACGACTACACTTACAGCAGGCAATAATACAACATACCTTCGTGCTGATGGTATTAATGCTGCACGAGGCTCAGCGTCAGTAGATGCCAGCTGGACAGGAAGCGGAGGGTTGAATGCTTCAGGTAATCTTAATTCTGTTAACAAGACTGCGAATGCAGATAGCTCAGACAACAGCTGGAATGCACTTTCACAGACCATCACCAATGGTGCAAATCTCAATAGTTGGGTGGGTGCTGGAAATTTAATCTCAACTATCAATACAACGATAACCGCCAATAGAATATCTGGTGGAGGTAGTATTTCTCTAGTTGCGGGTATTAGTAGTGTAAGTGGAAACGCAACGACTGCTGCCAGCAATACGGCTACCCCCTCCCAGACGAACCTTACAGCAGCTTACTCGGTTGTCTATAATTATCTAGAACATGCAGTTGCGTCGTTTGATGGTGGCTCAACTTTAACTTCGTTGGATATTGATTTTGGAACCATTGTATTGGGTGATCTGGTCAATTCGATTAGCTTTGATATTTTTAATTTGGTTGGTGTCAATGGTGTTGCGCTGGATTTGACAAGCATTTCTTCAAGTGGAGATACCGCTGCTTTTATGACTGACCTCGGATTTTTCTCAGATCTCGTTCATGGCGCTCATAATAGCTACAGCGCTTCATTTGATCCTGCCAGTGCCGGTACTTTTGATGCAACGTATTTACTGACCTTATCAGATGATGATGCAACGGGGGCTTCAGCAAGTCGCCACACTTATAGCTTAGAACTCCATTTAACGGGCACTGCAGTTAATCCAACGGCGATTCCCGAACCTAGCATGATCGCGTTACTTGGAGCTGGCTTGTTAGGCCTGTTCGGTTTTTCAAAACGCTCCAGTTTAAAATAATAAATCATTTCAATCATTCAGAAAGAAAAAGCTCTGGTAGACTATCTATCAACGACTACCAGAGCTAAGAAGTAGTCCGCAATCATCCTTTTCTCCTCCGTAAATTTTGCTTTTGTTCCACTGCTAACTTCCAATTACTGACGTTGGTACGATTTTCAGCGATAATCCCTCTTCTTTCTACATTGCCTTTACTTACAACTAAACTTAGCTGAGTTTAATCGAAGAATCCCACTTACAAATCGATATTAAGTAATTTGGGCCTGTTGCCTTTTAAATAAATTAGGTTTGTTTGATTGCTTCAGAAATGAGCAAGGTATAGATTTGGATAGAAAAATAAAGTAGAGTCTGAAAAATAATTAAGAAACGATTATATAAGGGGGTTTATTAATGAGCACAAAAGGGCAATTACTGCAGGATCCTTTTTTGAATATTCTGCGAAAAGAACATATTCCCGTATCGATCTATTTAGTAAATGGCATCAAGCTTCAGGGGCAAATTGATTCTTTTGATCAATACGTTGTGCTACTGAAGAATTCGGTAACACAAATGGTTTACAAACATGCCATATCAACTGTGGTTCCCGCAAGAGCAGTATCGATTCCAATCGAATCTTCAATT
>SSFW01000068.1 GCA_008015595.1 Nitrosomonas sp.
GCCCTTGGCGTAGCGAGCGAGGTAGAGGGCGACGCCGCGGCCGTGTGGGTATGGGGGATTGATCTGGATGTTCCAGTGGGCGCGCCACTGGTGTTTGATGTGGGCCAGCCAGTGGGAGCGGTCGTGCCCAGGCGGCAGGTGCAGGAGTTGGTGTTGGAGGGCGTTGGAGATGGCGCCGAGGAGCCTGCCGCGAAAGAGCTGGCGCAGGGGTTCGAGGGGCAGCAGGAAGCCGGTGCGAGACGAGCGCCATTGGCCAGAGGAGTCCAGGCCGCCGGCCGAGACCAGGCAGTGCAGGTGAGGGTGGTGACTCAAGTTGCGGCCCCAGGTGTGCAGGGCCATGAGCAGGCCTGGGAGAGCGCCGAGGTGGCGAGGGTCGGCACACAGGTCGAGCAAGCTCGAGCGTGCGGCATCGAACAGCAGCCTGGCCATGAGGGAGCGGTTGAATTGCCACAGGCCGACGAAGCAGTGCGGCAGGGTGAAGACGACGTGAAAGTGTGGGCAGGGCAACAGCTTGGGCAACTGAGCGGCCAGCCAGCGTTGGCGAGGCGCCTCTGCGCACCGCGGGCAGCAGCGGTGGCGGCAGGCGTGGTGCTGGACCGAGGTGAAGTGACCCTGCGGGCATGACAGCACGTGCATGCCCATGGCGGGCTGGAAGCACTGGCTGATGCAGTAGGCCGCGCGCTGCTCACGCGGGTGCAACACATGGGTCTTGGCGTACTGGCCGAAGTGTTGCCTGAAGACGTCCTGCAGGGTCGCGCGCATGGCCTGGAATAACCGGCAAGCCACCGGTGCGCAACCTCAAACTGGACGATGAGCTCTGCGCAGGTCACCGGCCGAAGGCGGGCCGTCAGGCCGGCCTTCGGCCTCTTCAGCGGCCGCGCCAGGATTGCCAGCGACGACGCCGTCAGGCGTGGTCGCGCTGTGTCTCGAAGCCGCCGAGTAACGCACGCCACCGAATTGGATATTGGGGGCTACCGGGGGCAGCGCCCCCGGTCTGGATATCTCTTCCATCCGAGGAGTTTGCAGCTACGGTGGTGCCACACGAGGGACAACGGCCGCGCCAGAGTTGCGGCGTAGCCGCCTAGGCTCAACGTTTGAGCTAACCGGACCGTTGCGGTATGTGGCTAAAGGCCCAGAATGAAATGGAGGGCCTTTAGCCGCATGCCGCAATGGGTCCGGTTGAGCGAATGGTTAGGCGTCGGTTTTCGATGGCGCCGGCTAGTGCTATAGCGCCTGGCAAGTGCTAGACTCATGACCCATGAACGCTCGCATTGACCACCTGTTGGATGAGGCGCTATCTCTTCCTACTGACGACAGATCGGCGCTTGTCGTAGCGCTGATCGACAGTCTCGAAGGAAGTGATGATGCCAGCGTCTCTGACGCTTGGCGACGAGAAATTCGTCGTCGGCGGGCTGGACTACGTGATGGCACGCTAGTGCCGGTTGCTTGGGCAGAAGCTAAAGCAAGGCTTACCGCGTTGTGAGTCTGTTTGACGTTCAGATCCTGCCAGAAGCTGAGGCGGAGATTGGTGCTGCCTATCTCTGGTATTTCGAGAGAAATCCGCAAGCAGCAATCGCGTTTCGGGATGAAACGCTCGGCTCCATAGACGACTTGGCTGAATCTGCAGCCAAGTGGAGGGAAGACGACGATGGAACCCGTCGTCGCCTACTTCGGCATTTCCCATACACAGTTTTCTATGAGATCGACAAAAGGACTGTCATCGTTCTTGCGGTGGCACACAACCGGCGTGCCCCTGGATACTGGCGTGGCCGTTGACGTCGGCAGGCTGCGGCTTCCGACGCCTAACGTTTGAGCTAACCGGACCGTTGCGGTATGTGGCTAAAGGCCCAGAATGAAATGGCGGGCCTTTAGCCGCATGCCGCAATGGGTCCGGTTGAGCGATTGGTTAGGCCCCATTCTGCGAATTAGGAAATTGGTCTTAGAAGTAACTCACCGTTTACACCGCGAAATGTTTCAAAAACAGTTCCAGGTGTGGCCGATCTTTGGTCAAACAAGACGTCTGGATTTGTGGGTCTGACAATGTTTTGGTTGTCAGGACAGGTTGTAACCATGACTGGGAAACCAATGATAATTCTTCCATTGCCGTTCGTACGTGTGATCGCATCAGTGTGAACTTTGGAATTGAATACTTGACAATAAACTCGATAGAATCCGCGATGGCTAAGCAACAATAACGCAGCTGTTCCGCGGTCTTGCTTAAGGCGGATAACTGAGTCTTGCAGTAGAGAGGCTATGCACAATCCGATTTCGTCAATTTTCGAGTGGATTTTCAGAAAGTTATCAATTGATATCTTGGTGTCGAATGATGAAAGATATACATAAGCGGAAATCAGAAGAGATTGAGCTAATTTCTTGGCGTTCGATACACTTTTCACCTTGTTAGCGGTCGACCAGTATTCTTCGTTATTGGATTGAAGTGCATCCGCCATTCCTTCGGCGTGCTCGCGTATCCGGTTCTCAAATATTCCGCGAGTTCTGTTTGTGTGCGCTAAAAAGTCAGCGATATCAGCAAACTCAGTTAGGTCGTTGGAGAATGGTGCGTCTTTGAGTCCAATTGATGAGTGGGATCTTGCCAACTCCCTGAGATCAAGCATCAATTCCTTGACTTCGCGTTCTGTAAAGCTCCCATCTTCAACTTTGCGTAAGTTGCGTTCAATAGAGTGCCTTGCTTTCCTTGAAAGGACGTACGCTGTCATTCAATGGGGCCTAACGTTTGAGCTAACCGGACCGTTGCGGTATGCGGCTAAAGGCCCAGAATGAAATGGAGGGCCTTTGGCCGCATGCCGCAATGGGTCCGGTTGAGCGAATGGTTAGGCCGCAGTGCGCGCCAGCAGTGAATTGATGTGTTTTGCCGCGAGCATGAATTGGTGCTCGTCGGATGCTGGAGATAGGACATGTTTGAATCTGTAGAACTCACGTTCTTCCGGAAGGTCATTCTTGTCATCGCGTGCGTAATGCTTCCAGGCTTCATCTATGGATTCTTGCTCTTGTTGGGGCAAGATCGTTCGCAATTTGACGTACGCGGCGAAGTGTCGCGGATAGTCTTCCTGCAAGATGTGGAAGGCGCGGCCCATGCGGTCTTCGTGAATCGGCCCGGAGAGTTTAAGAAGTGTGTCAGTGAACGCGGACGCGAATTCCGCCTTCGCCTGCTGCGCGAGAAGATCGCGGGCAGCTTGGTGTGAGAGTTTGGCCCCGTACCAAACGCCACCGATGGCGCCAGCGACGCCAATCAGCGCTGCCCAAATTTCATTGGCCATTTGCGCTATGTTGTTGCGGGCGTGATGGGAATTGGTCTTGCATTGGTCTGCGCCGGAGTGGGAGCGGCTGTTGTTCTGCGGCCTAACGTTTGAGCTAACCGGACCGTTGCGGTATGTGGCTAAAGGCCCAGAATGAAATGGCGGGCCTTTAGCCGCATGCCGCAATGGGTCCGGTTGAGCGAATGGTTAGGCATCAGTGCGGTAGCGTTGGATTGCTTCTTTGACAAGTATCTCGAATTCGCGTCCAGTGTTCTTGTGTTCATTTGCTACATGGGCTAGGCGCGCACCATAGACTATATTGTTATCGCGAACTTCAGACTTCTTCGAAAAATATGATATTGTTGCTCTAAATGTTTCGGTTTGACGGGGTGAGTGGTGTAGCTGCCGCAGAAGTCCTAGGGGCATTCCCGTGCTCGCTAAATAAGTTGCAGCGTCGACGATCTGGCTTGGCGTGATTCCTGGTCGCTGGGCCATGTTTTCAACTGGATGACTGGAGTGTTGGCTAATGCCATGCATCTTGAGCGAGTCAACAGCCGTTGGAATTGACTGCACAAGTCTTTGAATCAATTCAACGACTTGATTTGCCGTGATGCCTTGAATCCACTCTGTTCGTCGACCACTACGGCCGATCATCCGATACTGGGTAAGGTGTGCCTTGGCGAGTCGCTCAATGTCAGAGTAATGACGTGTCTCAAAGAAGTAGGTGAACCTGACGTTTTGAACACCAAATGTCCTCTCGTAATTGCGCTGCCTTCTGGCTAGGTTAACAGCCTGACCGAACTTGCAGTTCATTCTGTTGACCATGATGCATTGATCGGCAATTGCCAGCCTGTCAGCGTTTACGGAGATTGGATTGTCGTTGAGCAGCTCAACGACGTAGACGCCAGGTGTAGGAGGTAGTCGCATTTTCTGATGCCTAACGTTTGAGCTAACCGGCATTTTGTGGCATGCGGCAGTTGGGCGAGAATGAAATGAAGCCCAACTGCCGCATGCCACAAAATGTCCGGTTGAGCGAATTGTTAGGCGTCATCGGCGTACGTTGACGAATGTGGCTTGCATTAGTGCTACCACCTTGTATGAATCGTCTTTGTCATTGAATGCTCGTACTTCACCGGTGCAAACTGTTAAAAGTCTTCCAGCATTTTGAACTTTTCCAATTGTAAGAAAGCGAGTGCCAATGGCTGGGCGCAGTAGATTAACCTTGAATTCCGCCGTGACAACTTCGGACTCTTCCGGTGCCTTTGTTAGTGCGGCGTACCCACATGCGCTATCTACGATGCTAGTTATTGCGCCGACGTGAACAAATCCTTGTTGTTGCGACAGTGATTTGGAGAACGGCAATGCGATATGTACTTCTCCATCAGTTACCAATGCGAGTGTGGCGCCGATGGTTGCCATTAGGCCTTGCGCAGCGAAGCTGGTAGCTATTCTGTCTTTAGTATTTTGCATTTAGATCTCTCTGTAACCGCACCGGCCTCTGTCTATGACGCCTAACGTTTGAGCTAACCGGCGCATTGCGGTGGGACGGCATTTGACCCAGAATGAAATGGCGGGGCAAATGGCGGCACGCCGCAATGTGTCCGGTTGAGCGAATGGTTAGCCATCAGTCGGACCCCAAAGCCGAAATTCAACGTGCAATGACGCTGATCTGAAATCATTGTCAGTCGTCAAAATCTGAAGGTCGTGTCTCCTCGCCAACTGTATTAGCAAAGCGTCGATGGTACCAATTTGAACGCCATGCCTTCGACAGGCATTCCGAATCTCAGCTGCTTCAATGTAATCTTGCCGGTCCGGTTCGACGAACGCAAGAGCAGCAAATCGTTCTACGATGCTGTCGCGTGCCTTGGGGCCAGCAAAACCTTGGAGTAGTTCCTGCAAAACAAGACCAGTGCTGAATACCTGATCGGTTCCAAGGAGAGCATTGCGCAGCGCGACAACTTCTAGCGTTTGAAGTTCGCCGTCCCGTCGCA
>SSFW01000155.1 GCA_008015595.1 Nitrosomonas sp.
AAAAAGTGTTTCGTATCGCGATTGATCAATCTATGGAGATTTATTGATCATGGCGCGCTTCCCCGACTCTAGCCTTAAGGCAACGTCGTCAGCCCAGACGGTAGCGAGAGAAGACTTCAACCCGGCCATTCAGGTCTTCGGCCGTCGGTTCTTCAAAGACCAAACACCGGTTGAGTACCTCGCAGAGTTCCTATTAGTGTTCGCGTCTGCGAAGGATGGTTATGAGGGGAACGCATACACGTTTCCACTGTATGGATCGACGCCAAGCAAACTGTCCTATCACCCGCGTTATCGCCTTGCGCTGAAATTGTTCTCTTTTTTAGGTGCATCAAAGCTCGAAACCCGCCATCGAAGCCATATCGAATCCTTCAAGGCAGGCGTCAGGGCATTAGAACAACGCATCAATCCGGGATCAAAAATTAGTCGAAACGACGCAGTTCGGCTAATTCAAGGGGTCTTCTCAGGCTTTGTTGGAGTGGCGGGTGACCGTACATGGACTGCCCACACCTTCTTGCCGGCTTCCGAAACCTTATTGGCACGTGAAATTTTGTGGGAGCACGGTGGTGCGCAAGGTGCGGCCAAAAAACCCAATATGACTTGGGAAGAGGCCCTGAATGGGCCTTACTTCAACACCAGCGCACACAGCTTCATGGCGCGCGGAGGAGAGCAGCTCTACCTGCAACTCACCAGCCTGTTTAACAATTACAAAGGGCGGGGATCTCATGCCTTGTTTCCACCGAAGGAATGCCAGACCTACGCGCATCTCCACAGTGTCACCGATCTCAGCATGCTACGCGCAAGCTTGCAAACAGGCTTAATGCAGGTACTGCACGAAAGCGACCAGGCGATTGGTCCTTTAGGTGAGTTCATTCGCGGAACGTTTGAAGAAGCTGGGGTTGAAAGTGAAGGCGCGAGTGACTCAGCAGACCTAGGATGGGTTCCGACTGACACCGCGACAGAAGCATCGTTGTTCGCTTGGGAGATCGACAATATTTGCCGCGCCCAGCGTAGCGGCTTACAAAAGATTTCCTTGCTGAGAGATCTCTGCGTCCTGCACGTCATGCGGACCTTGTGCTTCCGAAGCGCACGTGTTGCCCGTTCGGCCACCACCAAGCAATTCGTAGGGAACTATGCCTGGATCGTCAGCCCCACAGAGGAGCAAGCCAGCGACAACATAAGGAAAATTGCGGTCAACGCCTATGTCGAGATCGAGAATTTGCTTTACGAATCGCTGCGCGTCTACGAAGAATATGACGAAGGAGTTGAGCCATCCACCGCTGATGCCCGCGAAAGATGGCTCAACGGCGGAGATGATAACGCCCTACGTTTGTTCCGCAAAATTGGTAAGCAAGTCGGCGTCGTGGTGCCTCGGAATGGACCAGGGATGCGCATGACGCTCCCCGCCCCTATCGTGCGCTTGCTGATCGCGGCTCTCATACCGCCAGGGGCCAGAATCCAACTGGACAAATTCTATGAGCGGATCTACGCCCACTACGGTTTGGCGATTAACCAAGACATGATCCAGCTCGCGCTAGCCAGCTCCCGGACGCAGCACGCATCAGACGCTTTTGGTATCGATTCGTCCTGGTTCGAAGAAGAGCTGCGTCGTGGCGGATACCTGATCCCGCTGTCGGATGCCGTGGCGCTGGTACTGAATCCTTACGAGGGCAAAAAGTGAATCTGTTTGTTGAAGAACTATCAAAATATTTGATCGGCGAGTGTGCCGACGTGTTGGCCACCCAAGTCACAAACGCGAACAAAATTACCCTTGTCGTACAAAGCCTGCCGCTCGCCGAGACTATTGCGGTGTTAGAGCGTCTCGATAATTTTTTCCTTACGCAATTCCCAGGGACCGAGCGTGCCTTAAAAATTTCCAAAGGCTTGTGGCAAAGCTGGAATGCTACAGAAAAAGCAGGCTTGAAAGAGGCAGATACTATTGAGAGTAACTGGGTCGACATGGACGATCAGTTGACCACCTTCCGCAACAAAGGCCATTGCGTCTTTTTTGGGTTTGATCATGCTTCCGATAAAGGCAGCTTAAAAGACTTTCACTTAGTTAGCGAAGATTTGTTGTGGCGCCGCGTCCTTGATCAGCGTTACCGTGTGTGGGTGAATCGGATAGCTGAACAGCTTGGCGACCGAAATGAGTCTGCCGTCGATGCCCTTGAAGGTTTCTTGGTTACCGTGGAAAAATTCAACGCTGGCCGCTTATTGCGCGTCGCGAGCTTTCTCGACGATATCTTGGCACGCAGCCCCGAAAGTCTACGCGACGTCGTGTCTGAATGTTATGCGAGCCTTGCCAGCTGGGGAGCGCTGCCACTACTGAATGTACCGATGGGACGCAATGCAGCGAAAACCCACGAGCTAATCGAACTCGGCCATCGATTCGCAACTCATACGTTATTCGTGTCGAAAGCTGAGCGTGACAAAACATTGAAAAAGCTTGCAAGCGCCGAAACGGGCGACGAAAACACCGCGCCGTTTGCGCTGCCTGAGCCCGTAACGGAAGGACTACAACCGTACGACACTGCAGCGGAATATCTGGAAGATGTGCGTGTTTTTGTACGTGAGAACAATGCAGACGCACTCGCTCGCCTGCAACAATTCGACACGCGCCCGCTGCTCACGCTGCTGAAAAAACGCGTAAAGAAGGAGGACAAGGTTACGCCTAAAGTAACCACCTTAAAAGGCTACAGTGATGTCGTCTTCCTCCAAGCTGTCAAGCTCACGATCCAGCGTTTGCTCGACGAGCAAGACAACAAGGTAGCGGCCGACGACTTTGATGACATCAGGATCAAACTGACCTCGTACGACGCGGACGTGCATGATCCTGAGCGCGACATTTACCGGCTACTCAATGGCATCGTTGGCGCCGTTCTTCCTGAGAAGCTGAGCTTACCGGACACTCAACAAGACATTCCGCTAACGCTCGAAGGCTTCGATGACATTATCGTTGGCGCGACTCGTGCGACAGCCAAGATCGCGTTCACGGTCGTGATCAACTCGAGCGTCGACATCGAGCCTTTCGAACAACAATATGTCTGGCCGATCCCGACCTCGCACCCGGAGCGTTTGCGTTTGGTACTGGCTGAGCTGGCATTGCGTTCGTTGTCGACGTTGCCGGCGCCGCGTTTGCCTGCGTTTCAGATTGGCGGCTTTGACGAGTTGTTCTCAGCAATTGATGAGCAAGACGCCCATCGCCTCTTGATGCTTGGCATGAGTGACTTTCGTGTCACCAACGTCTTCAACGATGTCGCCACGCAGGCCCACTTTGCGGGATTGATTTCGAGCTGTACGGCACTGACCAGCCGCTACAAGGAGCATCTCGACGCCATCCTAAACGATGGATTTTACGCAGCCAACACGAAAATCCATCGCGTCATCACAGCGTATTCTGACGTCGTTCGCCAAGTCACCGAAGGTAAAGCCGGTGCAGAGTATGTGTTGCCCTGCCTATACCGCGCCTTCTTGGCTGTTCGGAGCACAGATACATCTTCACAGCGCTATTTGAATGCGGCAGTAGCACTGCCAATGTCGCCATTTGTACTCGAACTCTCAAGCGCACGCGCCGTTTTCCTCAGGGACAGTTTTAGCGAGGTGATGGCGGAACTCTTCAGCAATGGCAGCACTGCTGCTGAGCAGCGTTGGCAGCGCCTAGTCGAGCTTGCCGAACTACGCCGCCCAATCGCGGCCCTCGTCGTAGACGCAAATCTGTCGCTAACGACTGCGTCACAAGCGTTTGGTCTGACGCACTTGATTGGTGTTGCTGATCGCAGTGCATTGCCTGTGGCCTCGCAGAGTCTGATGCGACAAGAGTCGTTCGATGAAGATGATCTTAGCCAGAAGCTTCAACCATCCGGTAGAGCGCGTATCTATGAGGATTTGATACGTGCATATCAAACCTTGCACAGCCATTCGCACGACCAGCTCAGTCTGCTGTTCACTAATATTGCGGAAATCGACATCGTCCTCTCCGGTGTCGACCGATGGTTGAACCGGTATCTGACGGAAACCGTCGAGCAATCGACGCCATTTCACCTCACATTAAAAGTCATCACGACGGGCGTGGCGACGACCACTGCGGTCAACATGCTAGTCGCTTGGAAGAACGCTTGGACAGAGGGCGGTTTTGCTAAGCAACGCAAGTGTTCGATCCACATCGGTCATCGACATGCAACAAAGCCAATCGAACTCGAAGCGATGCTTCGTGCGGAGCAAGACCTCCGCTTTGACTTGGGCGTGATTGCGCACTTCCTCGACGATAAGCACGATGGCGACCAACTCGAGCCGGTCGAACCGTTCGACGCTGTACGCGGCTCAATACTGCGGCAGTTCCCACTTGCCGAATATCCGCGCCCGGTTCGCCAACTCTCGGCACAGAGCCAACGCCAAATGTCGATCAGTAATCGGCGGGTGCAGATGGCTAGCCAACATACCGAGATCGCGGCACGTCTCAAATCTCCATTTACATCGCCCTTGAGTGAGCATGCGGTCGTCACCCAAATCGACTTTACACCGTGGAAGAAGACGATCGAATTGCTGCATCAAAAAGCGGTGTGGGTCTCGTGTGTAGACCGACACGTCGACAACAACCTACTAGCGGCCGCCGCAAGCGGCAGTGTCAGCCAAGATCGAAGGATCGTGGGTTTCTCATGTGGTCTGGGCAACTATGGTGAGTTAAACCGAACGATCTCAACGGAAGTGAGCGACTTTGCGACGCTGACTAAAGCGATTGCTAAACGGCTGCGGCAACATTTACAAGCCCTCTCGACGGAACAGGCAGAACTGGCGGCACATAACGTCATCAAGGCCGCCTGTGAAATTCCGGGGTTGTCCCTCGTGCGCGCCATCGGTCGCGATGAATACATCCGTGACGTGGTCGGTTACTCGCTGATCAGCCGACTCCTCGGCCGAGATCCGACAACGGTCCTGCAAGCACTTATTCCACTAGATAGCTTTCGACATTGGTTCCGCGATCGCGAGGATCCGAATATTCCCGATCTGCTGTTCATGTCGGCCAAGGTGGTAGATAGTAGGCTCAACATCGAAGCGACAGTCATCGAATCTAAGTTCGCTGATGAAAGTGTAGGGCATGCAGAGACGGCGTTCGCCCAAGCGAGCTCCGGCATCCGGCAGCTCGCGCGGATCTTCGCTCCACAAGGCGCACCGATCAAATCGACTGTCTTTGAACGCAAATATTGGTGGGCCCAACTGCATCGCGCCCTGTCGAGTCGAGCGATCGTTATGCTCGACCACAATGCCTATCGTGCCTTGTGCGGCGCGCTTGACCGCATGGCCGAGGGCGAATTCACGATCGCCTGGCGCGCCGTCGCCTCGACGTTTTGGACAAGCAAAGTAACTGTCCCAGCGCATGAGGCAAATTCGTTTATGGGGGCGGTCGACCTATCCATGGATCGCCCGCTTCCGAATGGATTCGGTGTCCACCAGTTAGAGTTTGGCACTTCAGAGGTCATTCAACTGTTGACACAACAGTCTCCGGCGCCATTCACTATCCCGGGAACGCCATTGGTGTTGTCCTCCTCATCTGAGCAGCCACCGGTGTCAGTGCCCAATGTCCTGCTGTCGACTGCACCGAACGAACCCGCACCGTCGATTGGCACGGAGCCGCCGACCATTGTGCCAGAAAGTACCACTGCCGTTACCGCCGTATCTACTTCATCGCAGATGGGCATACCAAGCCTGACTCCGAACCAAGGGCAATCAATCCATCCTGCTAAGGTGCAGGCCGAAACAGTAACCGTCGAGAAGGCGCTAGCTCAAGCACCAACTGAAGCACCCGCTCAAGCGCCAGTAGCGCAACAGCCCGCTGTCGAGCCATCCCTAGCTACTGCGGCTACCTCGGTTCATGTTTCAGGCGCCGCTCCAGGGACATCCATCAGTCGTTTGCTGCTTGGCACAGACAACCGTGGACAAAAGGTTCACTGGGAATACGGCGATGCCGAACTCGAGAATCGCCATCTTTTGATTTTTGGTGGTTCCGGTTCAGGTAAGACCTACGCCATCCAGTGCTTGCTGCTTGAGATGATCAAACAGCACCAGCACGCGGCCATCATTGACTATACCGATGGCTTCCTGCCGAGCAAGCTCGACCAGGCGTTTGTCCAGCGTGCACAGCCACCGACGCATGTACTCGTCCAACAGCCCTTCCCGATCAACCCATTCCAACGCCTCGAGCGAGAAGAGCCGGGAATCGGTCTCTTGCAAGAACAGTCGCACAACGTTGCTAGCCGGGTCGCCGACGTGTTTTCGTCGGTGTACACCATCGGTGAAGTGCAGCGTGCCGCACTCGCACGTCACGTCGAACAGGGTTTGTCGACGAATATCCAGTTTGGGCTGAAAGAGCTATTACAGGCTTTGGAAACTGACAGTAGTGCGCCTCCGACACTCGCGATCAAGATCGCTGAGTTCGTCAAACAAAGGCCGTTCTCGCTCGACGCAGGCTCTGGCTGGAAGCAGATTTTCCAAGGGGCCCTACCGGCGCACATCCTCCAGCTCGTGAATATCTCAAAGGATATGCAGCGCTTGATCACGGAATTCGCGTTGTGGGACTTCTTTGCCTATGCCACAAGGAACGGCAACAAGGACACGCCCCTTCCTGTGGTTCTCGATGAGGTCCAAAACCTCGACCACCGTAGCGACCGTGCGATCGACAAGCTCCTTCGCGAGGGCCGCAAGTTCGGTGTTGGCATGATTCTGGCCACGCAAACGATCTCGCAGTTCGATAAGGAGCAGCGCAGCCGCTTGTTCCAGTGTACTGAAAAGTTGTTCTTCAAACCTGTCGACACCGAGCTGAAAGAGTTCGCACAGATCTTGGCGGAACTATCCACAAGCCGTTCTCGCGATGAGTGGGTAATGGAGCTTAGTAAGCTTAATAAGGGAGAGTGCTGGGCAATCGGGCCTCATCGCATCATCGAAGGCAAACCGATGCGTAGAGAGCCCGTAAAACTCAAAATTACTTCTCTCGACGTACGATAACGAATATGACGCAACAACCAATCCAAGGTCTGCCGCCAAGCTTCCACGAGACATTCTTTCCGGATAGGCGACACCTGTCGGCGCTACTGAAACTAGCGAAAAGCGGCTACAAGGGCACGATCGACGCAATTTCCGCCGATACAGGCATCCCTACGGGAAAAAGTTCGGGGAAGGTCCTGCCGCATCTGAAGTATGCGCTCGCCATGGGCATCACGACAACGTCGGCCGCTCGCGATGGCGTGTACACGCTTCAACTCGCCCCGTTAGGGTGTCTGTTTGCTGTCGAAGATCCGTTGCTACATGAGCCTCTTACTCAGCTCATTCTGCACCTGATGCTATCACGACCTATTGGAGGCGCAAGCGCCTGGCATGTTTTCTTTGGACGCTCTCGATTGGCGCTCGGACGTGCTAGTACCGTCGACGCAGCGACGAGCTTTCTCACACAAGAGCTCGGCAACAGCTCATCCCTGCCCGGCCCCCTATTTTCGACTTACCGTGAGGAAGCGAGCTTGGCGCGAACGGGCATGCTAACAGTCGACAGGAACGTGATCTCGCGCGGCGCCCTGCCGACACCTCAGGAATTCTATTGGGCATATGCCTATTGCTGGCTGACATACTGGGAACAGACCGCGCCCGGCGTTCAACAGTTGCCGCATTCTGAGCTGGAGGCCGCTTCTAGGTTTTTTGAAGGCAGTGGCTGGGCTGATCAAACAGTCGAGGATTTCTTGGCGTGGACAACGGCACAAGGTATCACACGAGTCGATCGACAAACGGGAACGCCGTTAGTTATGAAAATTAAGCGTAGCAACGAACTAACTGCGCAGATCTACAGCGAACTACTGTAGGGCGCCTCGAAAAACCCCTGATTTCTGCAAAATTGGCTCCGTAAGTCTCTGATTTTTATAGGCCGGATTTTCGGGAAACGAGGTTTTTCGAGGTGCCCT
>SSFW01000098.1 GCA_008015595.1 Nitrosomonas sp.
GTTACGATACAGATCAGTATTGGGAGCCAGAAGGTCTTGGCTGGCTTCGACATACGCGAGCACAACATCCAACTTTCTGGGTAAAACAAGATAGCCATTGGTATCTCCGTCTTATGACGGAAGTTACCCCAATGCCATGGGATTGGCCAGTCGAAGTGAATTATCATGAAGCTAAAGCATTTTGTAATTGGAAAACAGCGCACGATAAACTTCCGGTCCGCTTACCTACTGAAGATGAATGGTATCGGCTATACGATAGCTCGAACTTGTCAGATGTACCTGCTACTCAATTAGCGTCAGGTAATATTCATCTCGATTATTATGCTTCAAGTTGCCCGGTCAACGAATTCAAGCATGGCGATTTCTTCGATATCGTTGGCAACGTTTGGCAATGGACGGAAACCCCCACCTATCCATTCACAGGATTTGAGGTTCATCCTCATTATGATGATTTTACGACACCTACGTTTGATGATCGGCACAATCTTATCAAAGGCGGCTCATGGATTTCATGTGGTAACGAATCGTTAAAATCATCGCGTTATGCGTTCCGTCGTCATTTTTTTCAGCATGCCGGATTTCGTTATGTTGTCACTGAAACACCAGCGCTAATGCAAGGCTCTCACTATGAAACGGATAAGTTGATGTCAGAGTATGCTGAATTTCATTACGGAGATAGTTATTTTAATGTACCCAATTTCCCAGCTACATTAGCCAGCATAGCGATTACTGCGATGGGAAATCGACCGGCTCACAAAGCACTCGATTTAGGTTGTGCTTCAGGACGTTCAACATTTGAGCTGGCACGGCACTTCGAATATGTAACAGGGGTTGATTTTTCAGCCCGATTTATCAATCAAGGAGTGCAGTTAATTCAACAAGGTCTATTACGCTATACATTGACTGATGAAGGAGATCTTGTTTTTTACAAAGAAAGATCACTCGCTGCTTTAGGGCTTGAAAGCGTAAAAAGCAAAGTTGAATTCTATCAGGGAGACGCTTGCAATCTCAAACCCATACTGACAGGATATGACTTGATTCTTGCTGTCAATTTAATTGATCGACTTTATGATCCCGCAAAATTCCTTGTCAATGTTCATGAGCGCATCAATTTAGGAGGGTTATTGCTGATTGCCTCTCCTTATACTTGGTTAGAAGAACATACCAAACGAGAATCCTGGATTGGTGGCTTTAAGCGCGATGGAGAAAGTTTTACGACACTCGATGGATTGAAATCCATTCTTGGAAACCATTTTAAACTGATTCAAGGGCCACAAGAAGTTCCGTTCGTGATTCGCGAGACAAGACGAAAATTTCAACATACATTATCTGAAGTTACTATTTGGGAAAAAATTTCTTGAGTGTTAATTTCGATGAAATTATCCAAAGGGCAGGAACAAACTGTACCAAATTTGATAAGCGCTTTGCCGTATTTGGAGATAGTCACGTTACTCCTTTGTGGGTAGCTGATATGGATTTTGCTGCACCTCACGAAGTGACCGCGGCGCTTATCAGCAGAGCCAAACACCCCATCTATGGTTATACGTTTGCACCAGATAGTTTATACGAGGCTTTAATCAGCTGGGTAAAACAACGTTATCATTGGTCAATTAAGCAAGAATGGATCGTCCTCTGCCCTGGAGTAGTTCCATCGTTTACTGCTGCAATCTTGGCACTTTCAGAAGTGAACGAGTCAACTATCATTCTCCCACCGGTTTATTTCCCATTTTTTTCAGCAGTTACCAAATCAAACCGACAACTAACCCTCTGCCCTCTGAGCTATCACAATCAACGCTATGAGATTGACTTTGATCGGCTAGCAGCATTAGAAGATAACTCACGGATATTGCTATTCTGCTCTCCCCACAATCCTGTAGGTCGAGTATGGTCCCGATCTGATTTAGAACAATTAATTAAAATTGCTCAGGAAAAAAACTGGATCATCATCTCTGACGAAATCCATGCTGATCTCACCTATCCAGAATATCAGCATACTCCTCTCGCACGCCTGGCAGAAGAATTCGAAAATATCATTACCGCCCTAGCGCCAAGCAAAACTTTTAATATTCCAGGGCTTAACCTTTCTGCATTGATCGTCCCCAATGCAAAATTTCGTCAGGCAATTCTCAATTTTTTTGATCAATTACATATCAATCCGGCCAATCCGTTTAGTATCACCGCATTTGAAACTGCTTATCAAAAAGGGGCTAATTGGTTAGATGAACTGATTAGTTACTTGAGTTGCACGCGCGATCAAGTGGCTGATTATCTAACCAAATACTTACCAGCGATTCAACTGGTTAAACCAGAAGGAACTTATCTGTTATGGCTTGATTGTCGCTCGATGAGAATGACAGATTCTGAACTCAAACGCTTTTTTATTCATCAGGCTGGTGTTGGTCTTAGTCCAGGTATTTTATTTGGCGATGAAGGGAGCGGTTTTATGCGTATGAACATTGGCACACCGCGATCTAATGTTCTGGCGGCGCTTGAGAAAATTAAAAAAGCCTATGTCTAACTACCGCTCTCTCGTTTTATTTTAGTCGATTTAAGAATGATGAAATACTAGAACTGTCCCAAGGTAAAATATCCTCATCCCTTATGAGTTCTGGTAGTTTCTTAGCTGACATTTCACAAATCTCATCATCACCAACGAGTAACAATTTCATTTGTGAATCCAGCGCACAACGGAGCTCCCATAATTGCCCATCAGCACGGCTTGTATTCTTGGTAATAATTCCAATTGCACCGTCACAGCCATCCACTTGCCCTTGACATTCTGCCTTCCATGCACTTTCCCACGATTTCTTTTCAGGCATAAAAACAACATTCAACGCTGGGTGTGTTTTCTTCAATTGCTCAATCAGTTTATCTCTGAGTTCTGTATCTTTAAGTGCAAAGCTAATAAAAACGCGATTTGTCGTATCCATAGGTTTCCTCTTTGACTTATTATTGTTCAGGTGTATTGCTCAACAATACCTCTCATTGCTCTCTTTGGTAGCTAAAATCAATATAGCATCCAGGTTATTAAGCGTCAACGCTGCCCCCTGAGTAATCCTATTCCAAAAATTGCCATCAAGACAGAAACGATAGGGTTAAGTAAATTGAAAAATGCATAAGGAGCATAATCCAGTACTGCAACACCAAGTGTCGCAGCGTAGAAAGCACCTGCGGTTGTCCATGGAATTAAAGGTGTTGTCACGGTAGTGCCCTCTTCAACAGAACGCGAGAGAATGGCATGATGTAAATCTAATTTTGTGTAGAGCGCTTTAAATAATTGGCAATTTAGAATAATCGAAATATAAGCCTCGCCCATCCCTAAATTACTAACAAAACCAGCTGTGATTGTCGTAGCAACTAAGGTACTGAACCGTCTAATCTTGTTAATAAAACTATTGATTAATACCGCTAAAAATTTCGCTTGGTAAAGAACACCACCTAACGCCAGTGCCATGATCGATAATATCAATGTCCAGGCCATATTATAAATACCACCTCGGCCTAATAAGGCATCTATATTTTCTATTCCCGTATTAGCAGGCGTATTTAGCCAAAGAGCATTGAGTACTTCAACGATTGGTCTATCCTGATACAGAATCGAAATGATAACTGCGGTCACAATGCTGCAAGTCATACAAATTGCAGGTGAAAAGCGCAGAAGACTGAGAACGAGCATGCAAACGAGTGGTAATAGGGTGATCCATAAATCAAGGTGAAATAAACTTGCTAAAGCGATTTGAATTTCTGAAATTTGTTCGATAGGTATCGCAGATTCAGCAAATTGTAATCCGATTACACTGAATAAACCGAGCGCTAAGATAAAGCTAGGTAACGTTGTATACACCATCGCATAAATATGCTGATAAAGCCCGACCCCTGCTGTCATCGCAGCAAGATTTGTCGTATCAGATAACGGTGATAACTTATCACCAAATGTAGCGCCTGATACGATCATTCCAGCAGCAAGAAAAATCGGTATATGGATCGCGTCAGCAATTCCCATCAAAACAACACCAATCGTCCCAACAGTTCCCCATGATGTTCCTGTTACAATTGACATTAAACAGCATAGTATCAAACCTACGGGCAGAAAAATTGAGGGGGTCAATAACGATAGGCCATAGTAAATAAGACTCGCAATAGTACCGCTGTACATAAAGCTAGCAATCACCATTCCCATTAAAATAAAAATATAAATAGCGGGAAGTGCATGATGAATACTATCACTCATCATACGTTGGATATCGGTATAGCTGTAATTGAGATAGGCAGCGTGAATACTTACCCAGATTATGCACAGAAAAACAAGAATATGAATTGAAATCCCCACCAAAAGTAACCCCAACGCAATGGTGAGAAAAATTCCAACAATGCAAATTAAAGCTTGTAACAAAGAAGGTTCGCGAAGTGATTTAGTCAAAGTCGTTTACGATTTAGATCCATCAATCCGCAATATCATGCAGAACGTTTAGAAGCGGGATAGACGGCTAATGAAAGGGCCAGAAAAGTGGTATCAGCAATGCGGCTCCAGCACCGAGCAAAATGTTGAGCGGAATTCCTAGGCGTGCAAAATCACTAAACTTATAGTTCCCTGCACTATAAACCAATGTATTTGTTTGATAACCAATGGGAGTTGCAAAGCTCATGCTTGCAGCAAACATTACACCAACGACAAAGGGTCTCGCATCAACCCCCATGTGATCTGCCATTCCGATAACGATTGGCGTCATCAAAACAGCAACGGCATTGTTGCTAAGGATTTCCGTAAGAACCGAAGTGAGAAAGATAACAGCGAGCAACATCCACCAAGGATCAAGTCCTTGACCTATACTAAGCAAGCTGCGCGCAGCCATATCGGCCAATCCAGAATCGCGCATAGCAATACTAATTGCAAGCATACCAAATATCATTACGATGAGTGGCCACTCAATTGCTTTATACGCTTCATCAGAACGGATACAACCTGTAACTAGAACAATTGCAGCACCGATAATCGCTAAACTTTCAATTGGTAATATTTTAAATGCGGCGAGTAAAATCACGCCCCCCATTGTCGCTAAGGCAATTGGTGCTTTATGTTGACGTGTACTGGTTACTTTCCCTTCCGTTAATGCGAATAAATCACCATTTTCACAAAAACGCTTAATTTGTGATGGCGTTCCTTCAACCAATAAAACATCACCAAATTGTAATTGAAAATCGTCGACAATATCGCCAATGCTTGCATCTTTACGATGAATGGCAATCAAATGGATTCCATAGCGTGCAAGCAAATCCAAGTCCCGAATTGGCCTTTGTACATACCGTGAACTAGAACCAACTATTGCTTCGATAATGACAGCATCTTTACGTCTCAGTGTTTCAAGATCATGATTACTAGCATTATTTTGTAACCCAATCCAATCCGAAGAATGCAAATCCATCATGGCACTACTTTTGCTATGCACAACTAATCGATCTCCCACTTCGAGCCGGAAATTATCAGAAGGAGAAGTAATCGCCTCATCCGCTCTAAAAATCTTAAGAATCGTTACCCCTACTTGGTTTAACTTAGCTTCCACCAATGTTTTACCAGCTAACCGTGAATTTTCTGGAATAAATAGTTCAGTCATAAAAGCACGATCACTTGCACCCATGAATTGTTGTGCGAGTGTTTCTCGTATTGGTAGTAGCCTTGGCGCAAGTAAATAGATAAAAAGATAACCAATCAACCCCATTACAATCGCAGGCGCAGTGATTTCAAACATACCGAAAGGCGCTAGACCCATATCACGCGCAACGCCATCCACTAGAATATTGGTTGATGTACCGATTAAGGTCATCATTCCACCCAATATTGTTGCGTAAGATAAAGGGATTAAGAATCGAGAAGGTGATGATTGAATTTTAACTGCTACCGCAATGACTGCAGGCATCAAAACCATGACAACCGGAGTATTATTAATGAATGGTGATACAGCTAGCGCTGTCAGCATGATCATTGCTAATAATTTTTTTTCATTTTCTCCTGCAATACTAGCGATCCACCCAGATAACTTAGCGACACAACCTGTTTTCTCGAGCGCAGCACTCATAATAAACAACGTCGCGACTGTAATGGGGGCGCTGTTACTAAAAACGCTTAACACTTGCTTGCTATCCAACAGCCCCAAAATCATCAAAACTGAAACGGCAACAACAACGGCAATGTCAGGTTTAACCCATTCTTTGATAAACGCAAAAAACAAACCTAATATCGTCAAGCCAACAATAATTGGATCAATAAGCTCTGAAGTCAAAAATCACCCCATTTTTCTTTGCAGAAAATTACAAAAATGCATATATAAAGTTACAAAAACTTAACTATCACTGAATTATAGTGATCAAAATATCACGCTAACACTGGATTGTAATTTGCGTCAGCTAAGATTACTAGCGGATTTTCATGAAATTACTTGCTCTTAGGAAAAAGCAGGGTATAGTATTTTGAAGCATCGATTCCAATAGGAATGAGTTACCTAGCTATTATTCAATAGATATTGTGATGTTCAATTTCAGTGAAACCATAGATTGAGCTGCCCTTTGGTTACACATTAATTATTAGGCTGAAGGTCCATGGGTCATTTCACTATTTAATTTATTGGAATAACAATCAAACCTATCAATACTTCTATCAGAATTTAATAAAGGAATATTATATGACAAAGAAAATTGCCCATATTGACGATGATCCCGATATTCGGGATACGGTAAAGCGTGTTCTAGAAATGCATGGCTATCAAGTAGATAGCTATCATACATCCAGTGACTTTATTAACTCACTTGATAATTCTGAGAAAGTTCCCGATTTGGCTATACTCGATGTAATGGTCGAATCAATGGATGCCGGTTTAACAACTTATATCCAATTACATGAGCGCTTTCCTAAAATGCACGCGATTTTTATGACCTCTCTAGGGGATACGATTCTGCCTTATTTTGAAAATAAATCACAAGAATGGGTATGTATTCTCGAGAAACCGGTGCAGCCAACGATATTACTTACCATCATTCAAGATAGGCTTGGTAAAGCTAGCTAGTTACAACACATTTACCTAATCGGACTCATTAATTATGACAACCGCTAATTTTTCTTGGAATCGACCCACTCAAGAATTAGATTCTACACTTGAGAAAAAAATAACCTATCAAAAATTAAGTGATGGAATCCTAATTAGCAATATCCGGTTATTTATTATTTTTAGATGGGCTATTGTTCTTGGGTTAATTTTATTCCAAATTGTTGCCATAGTTGCTTCCGATACGCTTACACAATTAGGTATAAAAGATCAGGAAGATTGGCCACTGGCTGTAACAGTCATTTTGACAATTGCAAACATCGCCTACGCATATGCGCTTGATTACTGCCAACCTTCAAAACATAACACACCCAGTATAAATATCTGGGTACAGATAATTATTGACTTACTCTGCTTATCCGTTGTTGTCCATTTTGTTGGTAGTACTGAAACGCCTGCTCCGTTCTTTTACATTCTCCACATTGCTTTAGCTTGTATATTTTTCTCAACGTTAGAAAGCTTATTTGTGACAGCGATTGTTTCTGCAATGTATTCGATTTTATTAGTCATAGAAAGTGGAATGTTTTTCCAAGTACCTCAATCTATGCTAATTGATGCCCACTATTCAGGAGAAAAACTACATAAAGGCCATATCCTAGTTTGGATGGCAGCACTTAATACACTTTTCCTGACAGTTTGGTATGTTGTTTCACGTTTAGCCATCATTCTAAAGCAGCATGAACAGCATCTGCGTGAAGCCTATGAACAAATTCATCAAGCACAAATTGCTAAAGATCAATACGCCATGTTAATGACTCACCAACTAAAAGCACCATTAGATGCGATTCGTAGCAAAATCAATTTAATCAATGGGGGTTATTGTGGTCCAGTACCAACAGAAATTGCAGATGTATTAGATCGTATTGATAAACGTGGCTCGAGCATGGCCAAACTTATTTTAGATGTGCTTCGTTTAGAAAGGTTGAAAACTGCAGGAAGAAACCTTGAAGCAATCGAGTACATAAGTATTTCATCAATTATTGATAAATGTGTGGAAAAACTTAAACCAGTTGCAGATGCAAGACAAGTAGAGTTGATATTATCAATAGAGGATTTCCGCGCTCATGGAATTGCAGATCAAATCGAAATTTTAATTGAAAATATTGCTTCAAACGCAATTTCCTATTCTCATGTAGGAAAATCTGTAGAAATTAGTTCAATCGTCAATAAAAACCAAAATACAGCAGTCGTATCTATAACTGATCATGGAATAGGGATTGAAGAAAAAGACTTACCTAATATTTTTAATGAATATTTTTATTCCCCAAGAGCAGTACTCCATAATCAATCATCAAGTGGCATCGGTTTATCGCTTGTAAAAATTGCAGCTGCCAATAATAATCTACAACTCAAAGTTACCAGCGAACCAGAAGTAGGTACTACTTTTTTTATAACCTTCACTGACATACAGCAAATTGATATTCACTGATTCAAGTGCAAATGATCAATTAATTCAGAAATATGCTATCTTTTACCTTCTTTTCTTAATTTCTCATGTATGACAAAGAATTTAATATGCAATTAGACCACACAGTAAATGTTCGTTATCGAATTTATTAATCAACTAATAGAAAGATTCAAGATTATTACATTAATGACGTAAGATTGTTCAAATTCTAGCATTCGAGGGGATTATCTTGAAAATAAATAAAGTAAATCAGTTGTCTACCAATAATACCGTAAACAAAGGAAATCAGGCCGAGAAGATCAATTCAAACAAATCTGAAGAACTGGAGGATCCGCAATCCAATGTTCATTTAAGCTCCACTCTTTCAAGCTTGGGTGATACTACGGCGGCGAATATCAGCAAAATTGCTGAAATTAAACAAGCAATGGCAGAAGGACGTTTTAAAGTTAACCCCGAGGTAGTTGCTGATCGTCTACTAGAAACAGTAAAAGAGCTTATTCAAAGCAATAAAAAAGCATAATGCATTTATCTGCTGAAGATAAGAGAAAGTTATTAGATATCTTAATGGCAGAGCGTGAGACTGTTCTTACAATTATTGATAAACTAAAAAAAGAGCAAGAATCCCTAGTTAATGGGAAAGTTGACGATATATTTAAATATACCGCTGAAA
>SSFW01000062.1 GCA_008015595.1 Nitrosomonas sp.
ATATTATAGTTACCTCTCCCATCAAAACCTTTACCAGATATACCTCTGAAATCTCTAATTCTTGGAATAGCAACATTTATCAATCGATCCAAGAATTCAAACATTCGTTTACCTCGCATTGTAACCATGCATCCAATTGGATAACCCATTCTCACTTTAAACGTTGCTATCGATTTTTTTGCTCGTGTTGTGAAAGGTTTTTGTCCAGTAATTTTCTCTAAGTCACTTAAAGCATTCTCAAGTATTTTCTTATCAGCCGTTGCTTCTCCTACACCCATATTAATTGTAACTTTCTGAATCCTGGGAACTTCCATGACCGATTTATAATCAAACATTTTGATCATCTCAGATTTTACAGTTGAATTATAAAACTCATATAATCTTGTCATTATCGATTATCCTTACCAATTTACTTACTTGTAACTGGTTCACCAGTAGATTTATAATATCTAATTTTTTTATTGTCGTCAGAAATACGAAATCCTATCCGATCTGCTTTTTTTGTGCTTGCATTATAGATTGCCACATTTGAAATATGTATTGGCTTCTCAAATCCAATTATTCCGCCAATTACTCCTTTATTTGGATCCGGCTTGACATGCTTTTTAACGATGTTTACACCTTGAATTAATACTTGATCAGCATTCTCAAACTGTTTAACTGTGGCTATTTTTCCTTTATCTTTTCCAGTAAGAATAATAACCTCATCACCACATTTTATTTTTTTCATTTCATAAAACTCTTTGCTTTAAATTACTTCAGGGGCTAGTGATATTATTTTCATGAAATTAGTTGTTCTTAATTCCCTGGTTACCGGTCCAAAAATTCTTGTCCCAATAGGTTCATGTTTGTTATTTAAAATTACAGCTGCATTACCATCAAATTTAACTAAAGATCCATCACTACGTCTTACGCCTTTAGCAGTTCTAACTATAACCGCATTATATACTTCACCTTTCTTGACTTTCCCACGAGGTAAAGCTTCTTTAATGGCAACTTTAATGACATCTCCTATTGAAGCATATTTTCTCTTTGATCCACCTAAAACTTTAATACACATCACTAGCTTAGCACCTGTATTATCAGCTACTTTAAGAATAGTTTGCGTTTGGATCATTTTCTTTCATTTCCTATGTTATAGTAATATCGTATTGATATTTATAGTAATTTTTATTATTTTCTAGCTATTAAGTTAATTACTCGCCAACTTTTAGTTTTAGATATTGGTTTTGTTTCTTGTATTGTAACAAGATCATCTACCTGATATTCATTATTCTCATCATGCGCATGGATTTTATTTGTTCGTATGATTGTCTTTCCAATCAAATGATGACGAATTTTTCTCTCAATAAGTATAGTTATAGTTTTATCTCTTTTATCACTGACCACTTTACCAATTAATTTTGGAGCATTACTATCATTAGTATTCATCTATATTATTAACCTATTCTATCTAGTTTGTAATCTAGTTTTAATTCTTGCTATTTCTCTACGAGATAGTTTTAATTTAGAATGATCTTTTAACTGCTGAGTTGTTTTCTGTATTCGTAATTTAAAATTAATAACTAATGCTGAAGTTAACAAATCACTTAATTCATCTCTATTTTGTATATTTCTTTGATTCATATAAAATTAAGCTCCAATATGCCTAACAATAAATGTAGTTTGTACCGGCAATTTCGCAGCCGCTAATCGAAAAGCTTCTTTTGCTAGCGCTTCATTAACGCCATCCATTTCATAAAGCATTTTTCCAGGCTGTATCTCAGATACATAATATTCAGGGTTTCCTTTACCTTTCCCCATTCTGACTTCTGCAGGCTTCTTTGAAATAGGCTTATCTGGAAAAATTCTTATCCAAATTCTTCCACCTCTTTTAATATGTCGACTAATTGCTCTCCTTGCCGCTTCGATCTGCCTCGACGTGATTCTTCCACGACTGACTGCCTTAAGACCATACTCTCCAAAGCTAATTTTATTACCGCGACAAGCGACACCTTTGTTACGACCTTTATGCTGCTTACGATATTTGGTTCTAGCTGGCTGCAACATACTTTACTTATCCCATTTTAGCAATTACACTATTTATCTTGTTTTTTTACTGCTATACATTATGAAATTGATTGTTTGCTATTTAATTCATTTTCTATAAATTTAGTTTGTAGTGACGATCCTTTATAGATCCAAACTTTAATTCCAATTATGCCATAAGTAGTTTTAGCTTCCGATGTTGCGTAATCGAGATCAGCACGTAAAGTATGCAATGGAACACGTCCTTCCCTATACCATTCAGTACGCGCTATTTCTATACCATTTAATCTACCAGAGCTCATAATTTTTATTCCTATCGCCCCAACTCTCATAGCATTTTGAATAGCCCTCTTCATAGCTCTTCTAAACATTACACGTTTTTCAAGCTGCTGCGCGATATTATCGGCGATTAACTGGGAATCTAATTCGGGTTTTCTAATTTCTTCTATATTAAGATGTACAGGTATGCGCATCAATCTCTCTAACTCTGAGCGCAACATTTCAATATCCTCACCTTTTTTACCAATAATCAGACCGGGCCTAGAGCTCAGAATAGTTATTCTAGCATTTTTTGCTGGTCGTTCTATTATTACTTTGCTTACTGAAGCATGATGTAATTTCTTCTTTATCAACTTTCTTATTTTAATATCTTCTGTCAATAAAGACGGAAAGTTTTTATCATTAGCATACCAACGTGATATCCAATTTCTTTGTAGCGATAATCTAAATCCAATAGGATTAATTTTTTGTCCCATATTTAAATCCTCGTTTATACCTTATCGCGTACTGTAAGAAAAATATTACTTGTTGGTTTCATCAATCTATTTCCTCTTCCCTTAGCTCGCGCCCGGACACGCTTTAATAATGAGCCTCTTTCCACATAAATTGCAGATACATATAAATCATCAATATCAGCACCTTCATTATGCTCAGCATTCGCTATAGCAGACTCCAGTAATTTTTTTATTAATTTAGCAGCTTTCTTGGAACTAAAATTCAAAAGTGTTACTGCTTTCGATACTTTTAAACCCCTTATCTGATCCGCAACTAATCGCCCTTTTATCTCAGATAGTCGAGTACGTGTTAATACTGCCGTAGTCTGCATAAGAACATCCTATATTTTATTTCTTAGTACTTGTTGCTTTTCTATCTCCAGAATGACCCTTAAAGTTTCTGGTATGTGAAAATTCACCAAGCTTGTGGCCAACCATATTTTCAGTTACAAAAACAGGAATATGTTGCTTGCCATTATGAACAGCAAAAGTTAAACCTATAAAGTCAGGCAATATAGTCGATCTCCTTGACCAAGTTTTGATAGGTTTTTTATCATTTAATGCAATTACTTTTCTTACTTTCTCTACTAGATGCAGATCAGCAAATGGTCCTTTTTTAACAGATCTAGCCATATAACTATTTATCCTTTTTTAGCATACCTTCTTCTAAGTATCATAGAATCAGTTAGTTTATTCTTTCTTGTCCGATAACCTTTAGCTGGAACACCCCAAGGACTGACCGGATGCCTGCCAGCAGCAGTTTTACCTTCACCGCCACCATGCGGATGATCAATTGGATTCATTGCGACCCCTCTGACAGTGGGACGTATTCCCTTCCAACGTTGTACTCCAGCCTTACCTATCGATTCCAGATTATGCTCTTCGTTACCTACCTCACCTATAGTTGCTCTACAATTAACGTGAATTCGACGAATCTCGCCCGAGCGTAAACGAATTTGTGCATAATTTCCTTCTTTAGCAAGAATTTGAGCAGAAGATCCAGCAGATCTAGCCAATTGTGCACCCTTACCAGGTTTTATTTCAATACAATGAACAGTGCTGCCTACTGGAATATTAGCAAGTGAAGTACAGTTACCAATCTTGATCGATACTTGCAAACCACTAACTAAAATATCGCCCTTGGTTACACCTTTTGGGGCTATTATGTACCGACGCTCTCCATCACTATAACATAAGAGCGCTATATTCGCGCTACGGTTAGGATCATATTCTAACCGTTCTATTCTTGCTTCTATGCTATCTTTATTGCGAATAAAATCAATCAACCGATAGCGTTGTTTATGGCCACCACCTTTATGCCGCGTCGTTATTCTTCCGGTATTATTTCTGCCAGCCGTACGAAATTTTTTCTCAGTTAATGGATGATACGGATCACCATCATGCAATTGATTATTTTTATTGCGAACTACGGCTCTCAAACCAGGTGATGTCGGTTTTATTTTAATTAACGCCATTTTATTTTTCCGAAAGTTTTATGTCAGTATAATTTAAATTTTGACCTTGTTTTACAGACACATAAGCTTTCTTATAGTCTGGTCGCTTCCCTAAAAATCGACCGAATCGCTTATTTTTCCCTTTAATATTAATCGTATTCACACCAATAACACTAATATTTTCTGCTTTCCAGATATATTCTATTGCTGCTTTTATTTCTGCCTTACCTGCATCGTTTTTAACTTTAAACAAGTATTGATTATTTTTTTCTGATATTAAAGTTGCCTTCTCTGTTATCAATGGTTGCAAAATAATATTCAAGGCACGCTCAGGTGTTATTTTTATAATTTTCACGCTAATAATTCCTCAAATTTATCGACTGCCTGAAGGCTGATCAATACTTTTTTATGCTTAAGAAGACCTACTGGAGCCGCATGAAGTTTATCTGTAATCGTAATTGTAGGTATATTTCTCGTTGATAAATATAGATTATCATCAATATCTTCAGTGATAATGAGTAAATCATTATTCAAATTAACAGATTCCAACATAGCTACAAAATCTTTTGTTTTTGAATTAGTTAAAGCGAATTTATCAAATACACATAGTTTATCTTCACTATATATTCGAGATAGAATTACGCTAATTCCTTTCCGATACATTTTTTTATTTATCTTTTGCGTGAAATTCTCGCTGGGTAAATTAGGAAATATTCTTCCCCCACCTTTCCTTATTGGATTTGACCCTGTTCCGGATCGAGCTCTTCCAGTTCCTTTCTGCTTCCATAGCTTATGCGTAGATTTTTGTACTTGTGATCTACTTTTCTGAGCTCGAGTACCACTTCTCGCATTTGCCATATAAGCAACTATTAGCTGATGAACAAGTGCTTCATTATACTCTTTACCAAATACTTGCTCTGGTATATTAACTCTTGTCGTTTTGCCATCAGAGCTTATAAAATTTGCTTCCACTCTACACCTTTAATTTTTATGTAATAAATTTGATTATGACTTAATTACTACACCTTTTACGCTCTTTTTTATAAATACAATGCTATTAGTGTGGCCAGGTATTGATCCTTTCACAAACAATAAACCTTTTTCATTATCTATTTTTAAAACTTCAAGATTTTGTACAGTACATCCCCCGCCCCCCAATCTTCCAGTCATTTTCTTCCCTGGAAAAACTCTTCCAGGATCTTGGGCCATACTTATAGAACCAGGAACTCGATGAGATTTAGAATTACCATGACTAGCTCTGTTTGATGAGAAATTATGTTTCTTTATCGTTCCAGCATAGCCTTTCCCTATACTGTGACCCGTCACATCTATATTATCACCCACAGTGAACAAATTTGATTCTATTACTTCACCTAATTGATAATCTTTAACATCCTTGTCTATTAATCTAAACTCTTTGCTTTTCTGCCCGATTTCAATCTTTGCTTTTGTGAAATGACCAATCTTAGCTTTACTAACCCTATGTGTTTTTTGTGTCCCATAAGTTAGTTGTATTGCTGTATAGCCATCAACTTCCTTAGTTTTAATCTGCGATATTCGATTATTCGACACATCAATTAACGTTACCGGCAAACTATCGCCGCCATCAGTAAAAATTCTTGTCATACCCACTTTTTTACCGATTAATCCCATCTGCATTTATCTTCCTTTACTTTTTATAGTCGCTGTACTACTTTTACCTGATTGTTGAATTACTTTATTTAATTTCCACATCAACTCCAGCCGGCAAATCAAGCTTCATTAGTGCATCTACAGTTTTATCAGTAGGGTCAAGTATATCCATTAATCGCAAGTGTGTTCGTATTTCGAATTGATCTCGTGATGTTTTATTAACATGTGGAGACCTCAAAACATCAAAACGCTCAATTTTAGTTGGTAACGGTATTGGTCCTTTTACTACAGCTCCTGTACGTTTAGCTGTTTCAACTATTTCTATTGCTGACTTATCGATTAGGCGATAATCAAACGCCTTTAGACGAATTCTAATTTTTTGACTTTGCATATGAATTCTCTTTACTTCAATTTTCTTATGTAGGCTATTGATAAATTTTTATTTAGATAATCAAAATAGATTACTCAAATATTTTAGCGACAACACCAGCGCCAACAGTTCTACCCCCTTCACGAATCGCAAACCGTAACCCCTCATCCATTGCGATCGGTGCAATTAAATTAACCGTTACTGAAATATTATCTCCTGGCATTACCATTTCCGTCCCAGATGGTAACTCTATTGATCCCGTAACGTCAGTTGTCCTAAAGTAGAATTGCGGACGGTATCCAGCAAAAAACGGCGTATGTCTACCACCTTCTTCTTTACTCAAAACATATATTTCAGCTGCAAACTTAGTATGCGGCAATATACTTCCAGGCTTAGCTAATACTTGCCCTCGTTCCACTTCCTCTCGCTTAGTACCTCTTAGCAAAATGCCCACATTGTCACCTGCCTGACCTTGATCAAGCAATTTCCTAAACATCTCTACGCCCGTACATACTGTTTTTAATGTCGGTTTCAATCCTACTATCTCGATTTCATCACCAACCTTTACAATACCTCGCTCTACACGTCCCGTAACTACAGTGCCACGCCCAGATATCGAAAACACATCCTCTACCGGCATAATAAACGCACCATCAATTGCTCGTTCCGGCTCAGGAATATAAGTATCCAAAGCTTCAGCCAATCTATGTATCGACGGCTCCCCTATTTCACTCTGATCTCCCTCAAGCGCCTTCAGTGCTGATCCTTTGATAATCGGTGTATCATCGCCAGGAAAATCATATTTTGATAGGAGTTCACGTATCTCCATTTCCACCAACTCTATCAACTCAGCATCATCGACCATATCAGCTTTGTTCATATAGACAATGATGTAGGGCACTCCAACTTGCCTAGCCAACAAAATATGCTCGCGTGTTTGAGGCATCGGTCCATCAGCAGCCGATACAACCAAAATCGCGCCATCCATCTGCGCCGCCCCCGTGATCATATTTTTCACATAATCAGCATGCCCAGGACAGTCCACATGCGCATAATGACGCTTCTCCGTCTCATATTCCACATGCGCCGTGTTAATCGTAATTCCTCGTGCGCGCTCTTCTGGCGCAGAATCAATTTGTGCATACGACTTGGCCTCACCACCAAACTTCTTCGATAACACTATCGTAATCGCCGCTGTCAACGTCGTCTTCCCATGATCAACGTGACCTATCGTCCCCACATTCACATGCGGCTTCAATCGCTCAAATTTACTCTTCGCCATAATTCAGTTCTACCCTATAATTTAATAATCTATGAAAATCAAAATTATTTATTCTTATTAATAATCGCCTCAGCCACACTTTTAGGCGCTTCAGAATAATGTTTAAATTCCATTGTATAAGTTGCCCTACCTTGTGTAGCAGATCTTAATACTGTCGAGTATCCAAACATTTCAGCCAGAGGAACTTCAGCTTTAATAATTTTAAAACCAACTGTATCATCCATTCCTTGAATCATGCCACGTCTAGAAGACAAATCACCTACCACGTTACCCATAAAGTCCGGGGGAGTTTCTACTTCGACTGACATAATCGGCTCCAAAAGAATCGGGGTTGCTTTTTTCATACCATCTTTAAATGCGATTGAAGCCGCCATCTTAAAAGCATTCTCATTTGAATCCACATCATGATATGACCCATCAAACAACGCTATTTTTACATCCACCACGGGATAACCAGCCAATACGCCATTAGTAAGAGAGTCTATCAATCCCTTCTCAACAGCAGGGATGTACTCTCTTGGCACCACCCCCCCCTTTATCTCATCAATAAATTGAAAACCCTTCCCTGCTTCATTTGGCTCCATTCTTAACCAAACATGGCCATACTGTCCTCGCCCGCCACTTTGCTTGATAAATTTACCCTCAATCTCTACTTTCTTTTTAATTGCTTCCCTATATGCCACTTGCGGAGCACCAACATTAGCCTCCACACTAAATTCCCTTTTCATACGATCTACAATAATTTCCAAATGGAGCTCACCCATTCCAGATATAATTGTCTGACCTGACTCCTCATCGGTTCTAACTCTAAACGAAGGATCTTCTTGTGCCAATCTATTAAGCGCTATGCCCATTTTCTCTTGATCGTTTTTTGTTTTTGGCTCAACCGCAACATGAATAACAGGCTCAGGAAAATCCATTCTTTCCAACGTTATTATATGCTCCGTATCACATAGTGTATCGCCTGTGATTACTTCTTTCAAACCGACTGCAGCAGCAATGTCACCCGCACGCACTTCTTTTATCTCATCTCTTTGATTAGCATGCATTTGAAGCAATCGACCAACTCTTTCTTTTTTCTGCTTAACTGAGTTATATACAGTATCACCAGAATTTACAACTCCCGAATAAACACGAAAGAAAATCAATTGCCCAACATAAGGATCAGTCGCTATCTTAAAAGCCAGACTAGAAAATGGCTCTTCATCACTTGCATGACGCTCATCCTTTTCTCCATTTGATTTTAATCCCTGTATTGCCGGCTTATCTAGCGGTGATGGTAAAAAATCGATTACCGCATCAAGCATTGCTTGAACGCCCTTATTCTTAAATGCCGAGCCGCAAAGCATGGGCACAATTTCGTTTGCAAGCGTCCTAATCCTTATTCCATTTTTTATGTCTTCCGCAGCCAATTCTCCACTTTCTAGATACTTATTCATTAGCTCTTCCGAAGCCTCTGCGGCAGACTCTATCATTGATTCTCTCGCAGCCTTTACAGAATCTAGCATATCCTCAGGAACATCACGCTCATCATATCTCATTCCTTGAGAGGTTTCATCCCAATAGATCGCCTTTAATTTTATTAAATCCACAATCCCTTCAAATTTATCCTCAGCACCAATTGGCAATTGAATCGGCACTGGCAACGCCTTAAGTCTCGATTTAATTTGCTCCTGAACTCGATTAAAATTAGCACCCGATCGATCCATTTTATTTACAAACGCCAATCTTGGTACCTTATATTTATTTGCTTGACGCCAAACCGTCTCTGTTTGCGGCTGAACCCCACCCACCGCACAAAAAACTGTACAAGCCCCATCCAAAACCCTTAGCGAACGCTCCACCTCAATTGTAAAATCTACGTGACCAGGAGTGTCTATAATGTTGATGCGATGCTCTGGATAATTTTTGGCCATCCCGCTCCAAAAGCATGTCGTTGCTGCAGACGTAATCGTTATACCTCTTTCCTGCTCTTGCTCCATCCAATCCATAGTCGCAGCCCCATCATGCACCTCACCCAATTTGTGAGACACTCCGGTGTAAAACAAAACCCGCTCCGTAGTTGTTGTTTTTCCGGCATCTATATGAGCCATAATGCCAATATTACGATAACGCTCTATAGGTGTTTTTCTAGACACATTAAACCTTACTAACTTTAATTAAACTGAATTCTCTAGCGCTTTCTAAAAAATCTTAAAAACCTCTAGAATCGATAATGTGAGAATGCTTTATTTGACTCCGCCATGCGATGCACCTCTTCTCTTTTCTTTATTGCGCCGCCACGTCCCTCGGATGCCTCTATCAATTCTACAGCCAAACGCAAATCCATTGATTTCTCATTTCTTTTACGGGCAGCATCTCTAAGCCACCTCATAGCCAGCGCATTACGGCGCACCGATCTGACCTCAACTGGCACCTGATAATTTGCACCACCTACCCTACGACTTTTAACCTCAACAATCGGTCTTATATTGCCTAATGCAATTGTAAAAACTTCTACAGGATTTTTACCCGTCTTTTTCTCTACTTGCGAAAGTGCACCATAAATAATTCTTTCAGCCACAGACTTTTTGCCGCGAGTCATCAAAACATTCACAAATTTAGCCACTTCAATATTGCTATACTTTGGATCAGGCAAAATTTCTCGCTTTGGTATTTCTCTACGCCTTGACATTTACCTACCTTGAAAAAAATTCAAATAAAATCAACCAAATTCCGACTAAGATACTTTAGGTTTTTTTGAACCATACTTAGATCGACCTTGCTTTCTATCTTTCACTCCCGCCGTATCCAGACTGCCGCGAACCGTATGATATCTTACACCAGGAAGATCCTTTACACGCCCACCCCGTATCAACACCACAGAATGCTCTTGCAGATTATGACCTTCTCCACCAATATAGCTCGACACCTCGAAGCCATTTGTCAATCTCACTCTAGCAACTTTCCTCAAAGCAGAATTTGGCTTTTTAGGTGTTGTTGTATATACACGTGTACACACACCCCTTTTTTGCGGGCAACTTTCCAAAGCGGGAACCTTACTCTTAACTCTTTTATCTTGCCGTGGCTTTCTAATTAATTGACTTGTTGTTGGCATTTTATAATCTATGACTTACATCTTTCATTTAACTTATTTAACTAGCTAGCTTGCTTAACTCGTAGCTTACTAGCCACATAATTTTCATAACGCATAATAATTGACCTAACTATACGCCAGGCCGATAAGCGCATATAGCCAGATACAAAAGATTGGGGATTCTATGGGGTTTAAATCCATATGTCAAGAATACACTTCAACCACCCCGCCTAACTCCACTACCGTTAACGAAATCGTCAGTCGCTCAGGTATGCATGGCCAAACTAGCACCAATTTAATAGCCTGCATAATCTTTTCAAACCCACCTTCAGACTGTGATACTGAATAAAAAGGTTTACTACTAAGCCTACTTTCATTTGATACCGAAAGTAACAACCTACCTTTTAATGTACTGTCTTCTAGAAAGATACTGGTGAAATCCATTAACTCTAATTCTTGCCCGAATCCGCCCAAAACTAAATCATCTCTAATGTATTTGCCACCAACTCCATCACAACTAGGCATAGCCAAGTTAAATTCTGTCTTGAGGTAACCCTCTACTCGGGACTTAGAAGTATACGTTATCAGCAATTGATTTTCAATTAATTCAATCTTTTTATTGATTTTATAACCATCGAAGTCTGCTTTAAATTTTATCCCGTGATCATGTTTTGATTCAAATTGGTACATCACTAAGTGATCATCGATAGATTCAACAAAAAGTGCTTGCGCTGCTCTGCCCCCTTCTAAATCCGCTGAGCTAATTTGATGTTTAAAACTCAACCGATCATGTGCCGATGCAATACCCGATCCACTTTGTTGTAAATTAGGCATATCATATTTAATTTTGTGATAATAATGCTCTTCCTGCCTACGAAGGGTATCACCGAAGTTGTGCTTAAGCTTATAAGCGTCAAATTCACAAATACTAGCTGCCCCATCAAGCTTTGAAATCACTTGCAATATTCCATTATTCAAATAGATCTCTTCTACTCCATCCAAATCTGTATCTTCTATGTAGATAGTCGGTCTTGGTGCAATTAGATCCAACATCCCTTCAAGCTCAACGATATTATTGAAAACAGCACGCCTAAGATGTGGAAGATATAAACCACCAAATAAACCATGCCAATATGCATCATTGGCTTGTGAGGCATAGAGCTTCTCGCGCATTGTTGCGCTTTGCTGTTTAACCGGAAGCGAGGCAAAACGCTGTGATAAACTCAGCATCCGCTTATGCATCCAATTCGATTCTGGATACCGTGAGAAAAAATTCTTCCAGATACCCCCCCTTAGAAAGGGTTTATTGTGTTCATACGATCCTGATACTTTAGACTGCTGAACTAAATCAGCATACCGATTCGCTAAATCTGCAGGTAAAGTCCACTCATTCATCTCAATATAAGAAGTTGTTGGAAGATAAATGATTCCTCGAGATTTTTCTGAACGATGATAATCCCGATAATGACTTGTCATTATTTGAGGAGAAGCGAGTACCCCCTGTATAAACTGTTCCAACCAACCTTTTTCATAAACCCATTGGTAGGTTTCAGGCCAAATTCCAAATTTTTCAATATCGTCAAAATAGATTGCTGCAACTCGTTGACTTGCCGCTTGATGCTCCGAGAGTGACTCTATATATGCAATTGCATCACTCGCAGGAGAAAAAGGAAGTTTGTAGCGTAACGCTTCAGAAATCGGAAAAAGATCCAGTCTCTGATTATCTTCTTCTGTCGTAAAATAGCCATTGAGCTCAGCTTTCGTTTTTCCGGCACAAAGAAAATGGTAATCATCTACGATGACATAGCTTATTCCACAATCAACTAATGCAGGAATAACAGTTGACTCCCAAACTCTCTCTGTTAGCCATGCTCCCTGGGGCCGCTGCCCTAATTTTTTGTTTAATTTTTTAGAGAATGTTTCTAGCTGTCCGATTCGATCGCGATTGGGTATTGTTGCTAGAACGGGTTCCGTATCACCTGCGCTAAACAACTCGACTTGACCTCGCTTTACCATTGCTTTGAGCAATTTCATATCTTCAGGATGATGATCGAATAAATAGTCGAGTAACCACCCAGAAAAGTGAACTGCAAATTTAAAATCAGGGTATCGATGTACTACATGCAAAAAAGGTTTATAGCAGCGAATGTGCGCGTCTTCTAAGACCTCTGGAAAGTTTCCAACAGGCTGGTGGGCATGAACACCAAAAAGCAATGATACGGGTTTTGACATGACTCAATTTCCCTCACGAAGGGTAGAATAATTACACACGTCTGGATAGACTCATACTCAATTCTGACATGACCAAATTCTGAGTAATTACTCAACAAAAAAATGATTTAATTTGAACGTCGCATCGTTTCTATCATGCGAGCATTACTGTTGCCATAACTAATGGGTTCTGATAATTCACTCGGTATTGGTTGTTTAAGTAGGCTATATAGATTCGCAAGATTCTTGCGAAATAGGCGATCAAAACTTGCAACAGCCTGTGAGGAATTATAATCGCCGAACCACCAAAACCAATCTGAACTTTCGCATGATGCAAGCTGCCGTTTAGCTGCTGCTTGTTCCTCATCGGTTAAATTACCTATTTTCAAGACCGCATCATAACTTTGTTTAGCCTTACATAGGATATCCCAAGCCAAATTTTTGTCATGGCTTCCGATCCAGGTTGAAAAATTACCATAAACCCAGCTCCCCGCGGCCAAATTCGGCAGAAAAACAGCCTCAGTATCCGATTCTTTTAAATGCACCAAGTAGTCTCGAAACGTGGAAGTTTTAATTGCCAAATGATTCCCTATCATTTCGTAAAGATCGTTTAGAAAGTAGTATCCATTATAAGGATAGGATTCCCATGCATTTTCTCCATCTAGTATGATCGTAACCACGGGATCCTCAGCATCCTTTACCTCATGATGAATCCTTTCCAGTGAATGTACAAAATTTTCTGCAGCATCCCGACCATACCATTTAGCATACTCAAATCCGATCATATCCGATAACTTGTCATCACGAAAAAAACAAATCACATCTTCTTTATTTGTTAATACTTTATAAGCGCGATATAAATACTCACTCCGCTCAGGTAACTGCCTATCAGGATAGGATTTACGCAAGCTCTGAGCCAACACACCTTCACCACTCGCAGTCCATTTCAACTCCGATGCAGCAAGAATTTCTACGAAATCCTTTGAAATCCCACCTTCTGCAGGCCATACACCAAATGGGTAAGAATGAAAACGTTGTTTATGAGATTCTTTAGCCAATTCAAGATGATAAGCAACACGGTCTCGCCCTCCTGGGTAGTTAGAATTTGACGGTAAAATAGCGTCAGGAAGGCTATCGTAGGCTGAATTGAAATCGATCAATAAGGGTGAAAGTGGGTGATAATGTGGGGTAGTTGATAACTCAATCTGTCCTGATACTGCAAGTTTGCGATAGCGCGATATCAAATCCTGAATTAATGTTCCGATCAATTCAAATAACTGCTTGCGATCACTATAGGTAAAACTGTTACCCTGCTGCATCAGTTTTCCAACTAATTCACAATTTTTGCGAACACTCTCACCCGTCCAGGCTAGGTGATACCAAGTCAACAAATCAGCAAGATACTGACCTGAAACGTAACTCATCTCTGCGTCCCCGTTGCCTATCAACGTTTCATAGATATCCCGTAAATGCTGATAGGCTCGGTAGGGCTTGAGCATCGTATCATGATTACTTTGAAAACACTGATTCAAAATAAACATTCGATCCTCTAGTGAAATCAAGTTTAAATCTGGAGTAATCAATAAGCGTAGTAGTGGATCCCGCAGCGTTTCTTGCAAAAATTGATCAGAGTAATCTTCAAGCTGTTCAAGAAGTATAGGTACAAAATTGATCACTGCCTTTACTCTTGGATGTTTCTCTAAGTGATAGGCCATATCGGTGTAATCTTTGATCGCGTGCAAGTAAACCCACGGAAGCAAAAATTCACCAGTTTCATGGTCCCGATAGTCAGGCTGGTGCATATGCCACATTAAAATTAAATTAAGCGAATTCATTCCCAAACGATCCAACAAAAAATTTAAAAATTCCTCACTTAACGTAATTCATGAATACCCTGCCCAAGCATTTCAGGCGTAATTAACGTAATTCCTTTTTTAGTTACATGAAACCGCTTACCATCCTCTTCAGCATCAAAACCTACCCTAAGTCCTTCTGGAATAATGCAGTTTTTTTCTACAACAACATTCTTTAAACGTGCGTGCCGCCCAATATCGACATTAGGCAGTATCACCGAATCTTCGATTATTCCAAAACTTCTAACCTGAACATTGGAAAACAATAAAGAGCGTCGAATCGTCGCACCACTAATAATACAGCCGCCCGACACCATGGAATCCAGCGCTTGCCCACGCCGATTATCATCATCAAAAACAAACTTGGCGGGTGGCAGTTGCTCTTGGTATGTCCAGATAGGCCAGTCTTCATCATAAAGATTAAGATCGGGAGTCACGGTTGTCAGATCGATATTTGCTTCCCAATAAGCATCAATCGTTCCCACATCCCTCCAATAAGGAATACCTGATGCCATGTTGACACAACTATTGGTAAAGCGATGTGCATACACTCGATATTGGCTGTTGACTAAATAAGGGATAATATCTTTTCCAAAATCATGCGTTGAAGCATTGTCATCATGATCCCGTATCAATTGTTCAAATAAAAACTGTGAATTAAAAACATAAATGCCCATACTAGCGAGCGCGCGGTCTGGCTGCCCTGGAATCGGGGTAGGGTTCTCTGGTTTCTCTGCAAAGCTCGTTATGCGCCATTGCTCATCAACCGCCATAACTCCAAACGCTCGCGCTTCTTCAAGCGAAACCTCCAAACACGCGATAGACATATCCGCCCCTTTCTGAATATGCTCATCCAGCAGCTTGCTGTAATCCATCTTATAGATATGATCGCCACCTAAAATCAATACATAGCTAGGATCATGATTGCGCAATATATCCAAATTCTGAAACACCGCATCGGCAGTTCCTTGATACCAAGTTTCTTCTGTTCGTTGTTGAGCAGGCAATAATTCAACAAATTCCTTAAAACGACCATCAAGAAAACTCCACCCTCTTTGGATATGGCGAATTAAACTTTGCGCTTTATACTGAGTTACGACCCCAATCCGACGAACACCGGAATTCACGCAATTAGAAAGCGGAAAATCAATGATACGAAACTTGCCACCAAAGGGCACAGCCGGCTTGGCGCGCCAATCAGTCATGTTATGCAAGCGACTACCGCGGCCACCTGCCAAAATTAGTGCAAGGGTATTTCGTGTCGCCATACAACATCCCCCCGATAAAAAAGTTTACTTTCTAGCCCTGAATTACTATCCCAATGATTTATAAACAAAAAAGTGCGTCTTTGAAATCTAAAGTCAGGTATCACTTTCCCATCGCCACAGGCTGATTTAAACTGTGGCTGTTCATCGAATTGTTTATTCTTCTATTGTTCCATCTTACTTGATCCCTAATAGCATTACTAGCCATGAAATCAAAGCAGCTATCAACCGTTTCTTACCCTCTACAGCATGAGCTGCTTACAGCTAGACTTCATGATCCATTTGCCTATTTAGGCGCGCACCCAGTTTCCAATGAAACCGTTGTAAGAACTTTCTTACCACATGCAGAAAAAGTTTGGCTGCAAACTGAAGCAGGTTTTACTGAAATGACCTGTGCTCATGTCGATGGGCTCTTTGAATGGCGCGGCAAAGATTCAATCCCAAAATGCTATCGCATCAGAATACGTAAAAAAAATGATGCGGCACCAGAAAATTTACATGAATTTTATGACCCTTACTCGTTCCCACTGCAAATTTCTGATTTAGATTTGTATTTATTTAATGAAGGTAAATTACACCAAGCCTACCGAATGCTAGGAGCGCATCACTTAACGATCAATGGTATCGCAGGAATACGCTTTTCGGTTTGGGCGCCCAATGCCGAGCGAGTCAGTGTCGTAGGAGATCACAATGGCTGGGATGGGCGTGTCCATCCCATGGCCGTTCATCATCAAAGTGGTGTTTGGGAATTATTTATACCAGGATTTCCAGGTCATGGGATTTACAAATATGAAATTCGTAACCGCCATAGCGGTGAGATACTACTAAAAACCGATCCTTTTGCAAATTATCATGAGATTCGACCGAATAATGCTGCATATACACCGACTCATTCCAGTTTTACATGGAGTGACGATCTATGGATGAATCAAAGAAAACATTGGGATTGGCTTCATGCACCGCTTAATCTATATGAAATTCATGTTGGATCATGGAAACGCCACCCCGATGGTAAATTCTTCAACTATCGTGAGTTAGCGCACCATTTAATTCCTTATTTACTTGAAATGGGTTATACCCATGTCGAGTTATTGCCCATTTCCGAACATCCCCTTGATGAATCGTGGGGCTATCAAACGACAGGTTACTTTGCAGTAACAAGCCGCTATGGCTCACCTGAGGATTTCAAATTTTTTATCAATGCCTGCCATCAGGCAAACATAGGCGTTATTCTGGATTGGGTTCCCGCGCATTTTCCGCAAGATAGTTTCTCACTGGCACGATTTGATGGAACTGCTCTCTACGAGCATGAAGACCCTCGGCTCGGGTTTCATCACGACTGGGGTACTTTTATCTTTAATTATGGCCGGAATGAAGTGAAATCGTTTTTACTATCCAGTGCGCATTACTGGTTAAATAATTTTCATCTCGATGGATTACGGGTAGATGCAGTGGCCTCAATGCTTTATCTCGATTACTCGCGTCAACACGGTGAATGGCTACCAAATAAATATGGTGGTCGTGAAAATCTCGAAGCCATCGATTTCCTGCGCGAACTCAACATCATGGTTCATGATGCATTTCCAGGCGCGCTCACATTTGCAGAAGAATCAACTGCATGGCCTGCGGTTTCACGTCCAACTTATGTGGGAGGACTCGGTTTCTCGATGAAGTGGAATATGGGCTGGATGAATGATACGTTGAGCTACATTCGCCAGGATCCGATTTATCGGCGCTATCATCATAATCAACTTACCTTCAATCAACTCTACGCTTATTCTGAGAACTTTGTATTACCCTTTTCTCACGATGAAGTCGTCCATGGGAAGGGGTCGTTATTAGGTAAAATGCCGGGCGATGCGTGGCAGAAGTTTGCAAATTTAAGGCTATTATTAACCTACCAAATGACTTGTCCAGGAAAAAAACTAAACTTCATGGGCAATGAATTTGCACAGGCTCGTGAATGGCAAGTCAATCAGCAACTCGACTGGAACCTACTCGATTACAAGCTGCATCGCGGCGTACAATTAGCCATACATGACTTAAATCATTTATACCTTGAAACACCCGCCCTTCACCAACTCGATTTTGAACAAGAAGGTTTTTGCTGGGCAGACTGTAATGACGCCGATCAATCAGTCATCAGTTATTTGCGTTATGCGCAAGATGGGTCATTCAGCCTCATCGTCCTGAATTTCACACCGGTTCCACGGGAGAATTATCGGATCGGTGTACCCGCACGGGGTATTTATCATGAAGTTTTCAATAGCGATTCAACCTACTACGGCGGTGGAAATGTCGGTAATCCCAAACAAATCTTTTCTGTTGCAGAACCCTGGTTAGAATATCAAGATTCCGTGATCATCACATTACCGCCTTTAGCTGGAATTATTTTAGCGCTTACCCCTACTTGATCATTGACAAGTTTTTAAATCGATATCCTCTTTAAACTTGATCTCCAACCACCATATAATAAAAGTAACTCGTACTCAATATAGGGCTGACCGTTAACATGACCATGCAAGCGAATGCAATCGATTTTGAAAACTACGAATTACTACAAGATGAAATTTGCGCGCAAAGAATCGTTGCAGCCAAAGCCAAGCTAGGGAAAAAGGCCGTTATTCTGGCGCATCATTACCAACGCGCAGATGTTTACTGTCATGCTGATTTAACGGGCGATTCGCTCAAGCTTTCCTACTTGGCTGCCCAAACCGATGCAGATTATTTAGTATTCTGTGGCGTACACTTTATGGCAGAAGTAGCAGATATTCTCTCAAGCCCACAACAAATCGCGATCTTACCTGATCTCTCAGCGGGATGCTCAATGGCAGATATGGCAAATCTTTCCAAAGTAGAGCGTGCCTGGCGTGAGCTTTCAGAAATTCTTAATCCCGATGAAAAAATCACCCCTGTCACTTATATTAATTCCAGTGCTGATCTAAAAGCTTTCTGTGCTGAGCACGGAGGTATCGTTTGTACGTCGAGTAATGCAACGAAAGTCTTGCAATGGTCCTTCGAACAACGTGAAAAAGTTCTATTCTTCCCCGACCAACATTTGGGACGTTGGAGTGGCTATAAAATGAACATACCCTTGGATGAGATGTTAGTATGGGATTTTGATGAACCGATGGGAGGATTGTCCGAAGCACAGATCAAAAAAGCAAAAATTTTGTTATGGAAAGGACACTGCTCAGTTCATCAAATGTTTCAACCTCAGCACATTATCCGTTTCCGCAACCAATATCCAGATGGTATCGTAATCTCACATCCGGAATGTAGCTTTGAAGTCTGTAAAGCATCGGATTATGTCGGTTCAACAGAATACATCATCAAAACCATTCGCGAAGCGGCCCCTGGAACAAGATGGTTAGTAGGCACAGAATTAAATCTAGTCGGACGAATCGCCGAAGAATTTAAAGCACAAGGAAAAATCGTGCAGTTCATGTCGCCCATGGTTTGCATGTGTTCAACCATGGCTCGAATTGATCCACAACACTTGGCTTGGTCACTAGAAAATCTGGTGGCCGGGAAAATCGTAAACCAAATCAAAGTACCCGATCAGGAAGCACAATTAGCTAAACTGGCGCTTGAAAGAATGCTAGCGATCTCCAAATAGGAGGAAGTGAATCATCTTTTGGATACTGCGGCGCTTTGTGTTCTGGAAAATTGATTGATTAAGCCAATTTATGACCAACACCTTACACATCGCAACGTATAATATTCACAAGGGATTTTCCTTCTTCAATCAGCGCATTGTCTTACATGAAATGCGGGAAAAACTAAGAACGCTAGGTACTGATATCATTTTTCTTCAAGAAGTGGTGGGAGCGCATCGCAAGCACGCCATGCGCTTTAGCAATTGGCCTTCGAACCCTCAATATGAATTTCTAGCGGATTCCGTGTGGCGCGATTTTGCTTACGGTAAGAACGCTGTTTACGATGAAGGTCACCATGGCAATGCCATTCTCAGTCGATTTCCCATTATCCGTTGGGAAAATATAGATATTTCCGCACATCGTTTTGAGCAACGTGGCTTACTCCACTGCGAAATGGATATTCCAGGATGGCAAGAACCACTCCACTGTATTTGTGTGCATTTAGGTCTATTCAAGCGTGGCCAAACAATGCAACTTCGTGCCATTGAAAAACGGTTGACTGAAATCATCCCCCCAACCGCCCCACTCGTTATTGCTGGTGATTTTAATGATTGGCACGGCTCTGCAAAACGTATTTTGACCGAATCGATGAAGCTAGTAGAAGTTTTTGAACAGACCCATGGCAGAACAGCGCGAAGCTTCCCTTCCCTATTTCCATTATTGCGCTTAGACCGTATCTATGTCAGGGGTTTCCAAGTAAAAAATGCCGTCGTTCACCAAAGCCCAACGTGGGCTAGAATATCCGATCACGCAGCACTTACTGCAAATATCGTTCGTCGATGAACAACCCTGATTTTATTGATCACAATAAAATCATATTACTAAACAATGGTTCTCAGTACTTCCCCGCTTTAGTATCCGCTATTGAGCAAGCCAAATACGAAATCCATCTCCAAACTTATATTTTTAAGTACGACGCTACTGGAATCATCATATCAGAAGCACTAATCCGAGCAGCCCAACGAGGCGTAGCCGTTCATTTACTCATGGATGGATTTGGATCACTTGATTTCCCCAACAAAATCATAGAGAAGCTAATCACGGAAGGGGTTCAAGTGCTAATCTACCGTAAGGAATTGCTTACCTTTAAGTTCTTAAAACATCGATTACGGCGTATGCATCGCAAAGTCGTGGTAATCGATGCTCAAATTGCCTTTATCGGTGGCATCAATATCATCGATGATTATGATCCTAGGTCAAGTCAGCCGTTACCCCCGGTTCGATCACGCAGTCAGAATAGAAGGCCCACTATTGGCAAACATTTATCCTGTGGTGAAACGGTTATGGATGCTCGTTGCGTGGGTACACTTCAAAAAACGATGGATTAAGAAGCAGCCAGAATTAAAACCGCAACTCAAATCAAGCGGTACTCAGCGTGCCGCACTGGTCATTCGCGATAATATCCGCCATCGTCGCGATATCGAACATGCTTACTTAAAAGCAATCGCTACTGCAGAAGAAGAAATCATTATCGCTAATGCTTATTTCTTACCAGGAAGAAATTTCAGAAAGGCGTTGATCCACGCAGCCCGACGAGGTGTCAGGGTTATATTATTGCTTCAAGGAAAAATTGAATACCGTATCCAACACTATGCCTCGCGTGCACTATATGGAAATTTGCTTGAGGCGGGTATCAAAATCTATGAATATCACAAGAGTTATTTACACACCAAAGTAGCCGTCATCGATAATTACTGGTCAACGGTCGGTTCATCCAATATTGATCCCTTTAGTTTGCTGCTAGCACGGGAAGCCAATATTATCGTTATCGATCATGCATTCTCTTCAGAATTACGCGCCAACTTACAGCAAGCGCTGCACGAATCCAATCCGGTTTCTGCAAGATATTGGAAAAAACGCGCTTGGCTCGATCGACTGCTAAACTGGATTAGCTATTACACACTAAGATTTTTGCAAGGAACACTCGGTTACGGGCAAAAGAGTACACGTATTTAATTGCAGAAAATTATTTTTCCTGAATCGTTGATGAAGCCGATAATAAATCTAGAATCGGTATATCGATACGACCGATGAGTGGTAGCTTAATCGCAAATGGATCGGGGTCAATCCCAAACGTTAACCCCAAGATATTGAGTTCAAATCCTTCAACCCGACTCACAGTCACTCCAAGCAGCCCAAACATTGACCACTGCCATCCATGACCACTGGGCGCTGTTGCTACCCATTCTTTCCCTAGAAAATCTTTGCCAATTGCTGTCGGTGGTAAATCCAAGTCCAATTCAGGTACTGCGCGTGAAATCCAAGCGGTGAAGGTATTCGAATTAGGGCCAGGCCATATCCAATACTCGTAATGATAGGGATATTGATAAGCTGCTTGCTCAACCCGCTCAATCAACGCATCAACCCCCTCTCCACGTTTTTCAATAAGCAACTGTGGCATATTTCCAAACCAGCGGCGATCCGGTATTTGCTCATGAATGGCAACAACCGAACCCCCTCGTCTTAAATACCAACCGATTACTTCATAAACGGTATAAGCATTCGCATTTGATGGTTTGACTGCAATCCAGGTATGAACTCCAAAACACCCACGCCAACCATATGCACGGGCACCATAAACCTGAATCAATGCTTCCGGAGTTTGTTCCGGACTTGGAGCTAATCCAACCGACTCACGACTCGCTGTGCGCCAGCTTGCGTTAACGTGCTCGGTAAGATAATGCGTGAATAACAGAATGGCCAGCGCTACTAACAGAACAGGTTTAACCACTTGTCAGTGTGATCCGTGATTAAATCGATCCAGGTAACAAAACGAATTCCCCAAGAAAACGGGATTATCGCGCTGAAACCAAGATCGAAGCGCGACTTACGACCTCAGCTTGATAAGGATGCGTTACTTTCTTATAGCGCCCTCTAATTTTTTCCACATAATTCAGCGTTTCCCGATAAGGTGGAACGCCCCGGTACTTCTCAACCGCACCTTCCCCAGCATTATAGGCCGCGACTGCAAGCGTCACGTCACCTTTGAAGAAGGCTAACAGCCAGCGTAAGTAGGCCATCCCGCCCTTGATATTTTCCTCTGGATCAAATGTATCCTTTACTTGAAAGCGCTGTGCCGTCGCTGGTATCAATTGCATCAATCCTTGCGCATTCTTAGGAGAAATCGCTTTAACCTTGAATGCGGACTCAATCGAGATAAGTGCCAAAACGAGTTTAGGATCTAATTGATAATCAGGCGCTAATTTATGAACCAAATGAAGTACAGGGCCCTCTGGATAGGTGTAATCGCTGTCTTCATCATCAAATATCTCAATGCTCGGAATCAAGCAAGCGGGAAGCGAAACCGGTAACATGGCCGGTGTATACTGAATCATTTTCTGTGCATAATGATGTCCCTGTTCTGCGGCCATCTCAAACAATTGCGCGGCGATACTATCATCGCGTTCTACACCCCGCCCATTCGCGTACATCCAACCCAGTGCAAATTGTGCGTCTGCCGATCCTAAGCGTGCCGCTTCGCAATATAACTCTGCTGCTTTAGTTTTATCTTCAGGAAAACCTTCAGCATGTTCATACTTAACTGCTAGCGCAAATAATTCATTAGGATCTTTATCGATAACCGGCAAATCATCTAAAAATAGCTCTGATGAACTTTGGTTGGCAGAAACTGCGGTAACAACTAATGACAAGATAGTGAGTAATATTAGTTTTCGCATAAAAAATGATTTTTCTGACAAATTCCGAATAAACGCCTGCACAGTTGAACTTAATCGAAAGAATCCGACCGCTCTTACTAAAAGTAGACAATGGATAAATACCAAAAATCCAATACGATCGAATGTTGATTTTACTGCGTCGGCTACTAAACAGCAAAACCTGGGCTGTTTGGTTTTGTTACTAATACTTTCTTTCCCATTACTAAAGCAGCTACTATGCCAGCGATAATGAATGCTTTTAAATCAGCAAGATAACAGCACGACCCGGAGCCAACTTAAAAAAAGTGATAAATTTTCCGACACTTGCTTTATGTTAAACCAAACCACATAGGATTTGTCATTAAACGACAAATTACCAAAGATATCGCTGTGAAAAATCACAGCAACGAAGAATTGTTAGGTCTTGCTTCCTTCCTTATCGCTAGCCTCAGTTGGCCAGATAGTAAAGGGAAAAGGACGTTGCCCGGTGTTAAACGTCAAATACAAAACGATCTGATACACGTAAGCTGCGAGATACTTCCCCAATCTGAGCAAATGCGTGTTCGTTTTCCCTGTTACCAAAATGGAGACGTACTGAAAAAACATAATCATGATAATCAAAGATTCAACAACACCAGAAACAAAAACAAAAAACAAGATAAAAAAACCTTGTACCCAAGTCTCTGTTCTCTGCAATCGTTGCTTCACTTCTTCTTTCATTCTTTGCCCAGGAAGTAGCATCATATCCGTACTATGCGTTGAGAGTAGACTACACAGTAAATGAAATTATAAAGATTAGCAAAACTCTTTATAGATCAGTGTGAACAAAAAACAACCAAACTAGTGCTAGCCAATCAACCCCTCAATAAGATCTTAGGGACAGCCCTTACATCCCTTAGTACGCGCCATGGTAAAGATAGCTTGATCGAGATTGGCGCCACTCAGATCGGTATTACTCAAATCAGCGCCAGTAAAATCAACGCCTTGCAAATTGGCATTCACCAAGGATGCGTTTTGCAAATGGGCAGAACGCAGATTCGCACGCTGAATATTCGCATTATTTAATGATGCCCCAACCAGTTTGGCGTTGGTCAAATCCGCACTCGTTAGAACGGTATCCGTTAAATTTGCACCACTAAAATCAGCATTTTGTAGAATCGCACTTCTTAGATTTGCTCCCACCAGTTGCGCATCATTAAATCGTGCTCTTCTTGCATTCGTTTTGATTAGCGAAGCTTGATTTAGAATCGTTCCGCGTAATTGCGCATCAGATAAGTTTGCTTCATCGAGCACAGCCTCGGTCAGATTGGCGCCAGATAATATGGAACGGGTAAATTGTGAATTCGCCAGATTGGTATTCTGCAGATCGGCGCCATTTAGACTCATATCAACGCAAAACGTACCACGTCGAATACTACACCCTTCAACATTGCGCGCGCTTTGTTGCGCAAGCACCTCCGTAGCGAGAAATGGAAGTAGCAACAGCCCACCACTAAGGATGCTAGTACATAAGCGCAAACAATCATTCAGCAATAAACTTAGGCGAATCGATAATGAATCGAGATTGCTAATTAACATAAGCGAACGCAACTCCATAAAAACGTTTTGAAATTAATCGGCAAAGATAATTTAAGCGGACTGCCTACCACGGCTATTCTTGCTCGGCTGGGCAAATGTACTGAGGATTTGAGGGGATGTCAAACCTTTCATCTCGGCTAGCGCATCGCTTCTAGCAAATCAATCTCGAAATCATAAAACCCATCAATTTACTTCACTTTTAGCGATATACTTCACACTACCGTAACCCTTGCCGATTCGTTAATCCCCATTTTTCCCCATGAGAACCTCGCTAAAACCCATTAAAGGTATTTTGATTTATACCCTTATTTTATTCACCGTATCGCTAATATACTTCATCTATGCATTTTCGGTTTATCCCAGTCGTGAAGAACAAGAAACCTATCTCCATGAGATTGGTGAAGGATTCGGAAAAACAGGGCTAGCATTACTCGGTTTAATCTATTTTCGTACTTTCTTAAAACTCCTGCTGGGAAAAGGAAAGTTAGCACAACGCTTACTTCCAGAGTATCAACCGCCATTTGATGCAAACTTGTTTGATCAACTACTCGGGTTTCTGAATCGCACCCATGTTTATGTTGGGATTGCAGCGGTAGCAATTCTCTTATTGCATGCTACCATGATGGGGTTGACGCAACATTTGCATATTCTCTTTTTCCCAGCGCTGCTGGCTTTAATCATCTGGCAAGCACTATTCGGGCTATTTCTCACGTGGCGTTATAGCACCACAGAATTAAAGCAATTTTCATATCTGGTCCACGCCCAATTCGTGACTGGAATCGCCATCGGCATTTTTGCGTTTTTTGGACATATTCTGATCGATGACTAAGCCGTAAAAATTGCTCAGTAAGCAGCGTGGCAAAAACCCAACACTTATCATCGTTCTAAGCTAACTCATTTTGTTCATCGCTTAAAAAGTGCTATAAATCGAACTAGATGTGCAGCAAGCTGCGATCATTTCTAAGCATCGACAAAATCCAATCGAATAGGGGCGCCTAATATGAATAAAAATAAACGCGTAGCTAGCCTATTGCTACTTATAACCTTAATACCCTTTCTATCCGGCTGTTGGACATTAGTTGCGGCTGGTGCAGGTGCCTATGGCGGCTACAAGATGAAAGAAAAAGGTTACACCCTGCAAAATCCGATTACGAAGGAAAAAAACAAAAAAGACTAATCCTGAATAATAACCTCGTAGAGTTTTCCCATGCTTTCCTTATCATTACGCTTCTCACTCATTACGAGCTTAATGGCTATCTTGCTGTTGAGCGGTTGCCAATCTTTGTTTATGAGTAGCGCACCGCTTCCTGCACCCGTTGCCAAGCCACTGCCGGTTGCCATAGCAAGTCACGAATTTAGTTTTGATCCCGCACAAGAAGACGTCGTAGGGACGTTGCAAATCACAACGGTCAATGAAGAAGATACGCTTTCCGATATTGCCCGTCGCTTCAATTTGGGCTATGAAGAAATCGTCAGCGCAAACCCAGGTGTCGATCCTTGGATACCGAAAGTCGGGACTCCTATCGTACTTCCGACCCAATTCATACTCCCCGAGGGTCCACGCCGTGGCATTGTCATCAATCTCGCCGCGATGCGCTTATTTTACTTCCCCCCTAAAGCCAAAAATAGCAAGCTGCAGAAAGTCATCACCCACCCCTTAGGCATCGGCAGAGTGGAATGGAAAACACCGCAAGGAACGACCTCGATCATCGCTAAGAAAGAAAACCCGGCTTGGATACCAACCGCCTCCATTCGAAAAGAGCACGCTGCCAATGGTAGCCCGCTCCCAGCGATCGTTCCACCGGGTCCAGACAATCCAATGGGAACCCACGTACTAAGGCTAGGCTGGACTAACTACGCGATTCATGGCACAGATAAACCGCCCAGTATCGGTCTGCGAGGGAGTCATGGTTGTCTCCGCATGTATCCAGAGGATATAACCGGTATCTATGATGCCGTACCAGTTGGAACACCAGTTCGCGTCGTCAATCAACCTCATTTGTTAGGATGGCGCGGCGATCATTTATATTTGCAAACCTACCCCATTCTGGAAGACGACAAACGCAATCACAAGCAGCGGCTTCGTCAGTCATTAGCGAACATACGTTCAACCTCCAAAGCTAAGCTTGGGGTACGTCCACAAAATAAAATTGATCCCGCACTCCTTAAAGAAATCATTCAAAGTGAGCGCACCCTCTCTTTGCCAATTACGCAGGCACCCACTCCGCTACTCACGTTACTCGATCAACACGCGCTCAAGGTCCAAAATACGTTACCGCGCTACGCAACTTGGAGTGGCGATTCAAGCCAGCAACTAACGGTTGCGGAAATTGTAAAAATGGCCGAAGGCGAACCTTAATCGATCGTTGGGCATTATCCATTAGCGTATTGGCGTGACAACATCACAATGTTCACCGACCCAGCGCCCAGACGTCTCAGCATGGGCAACAATCGGTGAGCCCTGAATCACGCTATCAAACTCGGCCTGCCCAGAAAAACTTTCTGGGGTCATGAACACACCTTCCGCATAACCCTCACCCTTAAACTGGGCATTACTGCAAGTAAGCTCCATCTGATAACGATTCCCAGTGCGGGAAGCATTTTTAACGGTGCATCCTGTTTGGCCCTCAAAGAAATAAGAAGGCACTTCTTGTTTTGCCATTTCCGGCGTAATGCACATTTTTGAGTTTGCGGCTCCATTACTGATCTGGGGCACTTCTAGACCATACTGTTTGGCCAGGCGGGTAATTTGCTGCATTTGCTCTGCAGGAACATGCGGCACCAACTGAAGTAAATCTGATTTCGTTGTAACCTCCCACAATCCAGGTCGAATGACGCTTTCAGCAAAAACTGAGGGTAACAAACCAAGGTATAAACCAACCAATAACACTACCTTATCCATAAAAACCCTTTACATTAGGATTAACAATAAAAAAATAATGGCAAAGCGAAAAATTAGATCAACAATACATGCAACGGTTTCCAGGAACCTTATTAAGTCAAGAGGTTGCGTTATTTTTATTTAGAAGCCAATCATTCTTCCTTACTTTTGCCAAGGCAACCTGAAATCCCAGCAAGATCATTCCTGTAAAGAACAAAATAACGATTGGTGGCTCTGAGACGGGTGAGTAAGTCAAGGTCAGCAATCGAGTCGGATTCTGACTTTCAAAAGAACAATCATTACTCTGTCCAGATCCGCAGTTCATGCCAACGAGCGCTTGAAGCTTTGGATTAATTTCATAAGATACCCCCGGTGTTGGAAGATTCCCAGGGGTAAGATTGAATACAATCGCTAAGACCTGATTAGTTTCTCCTGGCGATAAAACTTGATTTATGGTTTGAATAGTTGGCGTGATTATCCCAACAAAACCGGGCTCATAAAGCAAACCAAAATTCCCAAAACTTAAGCCATCAATACCCGTTACCCATAAATTTTGATTAGACGATTGATCATTGGTAAAACTGATATAAGCTCGTTGCTGTACAGCAAGGTTAATAACTTCATCGTTAAATGACCAGCTCCAGCTCGCGAAGGCTTTAGAGGTCGGAATACACAGCGCAATTGCCAATACTATGATTCCACTTGCTATCGGCGCCCGAAATTTACTGCTTTTTAATAACATCAATCGAAAAATGAAGAAAATCTTTAACAGCCAGAATTGTTTGAAACCTCTGTCGTGATGCAATACGCTCATTTCATTACCCTCCCAGAATCGACATATCGTCGTCGTTTTACGGCTTATCATCATAAAATTGCTAACTTTTCCTAAGTCAAGAACCCCTAAAATAATCGGTCTAGGTAAATTTTATTAATAACAGATTTGCATATTAAACCAGTTAATAACGCATTAGAACTAAAAACAGCACGTTATGTCGAAATTTAAGTCACCAAGCATGAAAGGCAAAACAATGAAAACAATCCTTACAGCAGCCATATTATTCATTATGATAATCACCTCCCTCGCCATTGGAAAAACCATTACACAAAATTCCGGAAAATCGAATCAAATCATGAATTCAACTACAGATTATATTGTCTTCGGTATGGGTTGTTTCTGGGGTGCTGAGAAGCGCATGAGTGAAATTCCCGGTGTCATCGATGTGGAAAGCGGCTATGCCGGCGGCGATATCGTCAATGCAAACTATCAGCAAATCCTAGCGCATGAAAAAGCGTTACGTGCTGGAAAAACTGAAGCTCGGAATCACGCTGAAGTTATCAAGGTGACGTTCAATCCAGAAAAAGTATCGCTGGAAACCGTGCTGGCAAAATTCTGGGAAAATCATAACCCCACCCAAGGCGATCGCCAGGGCAATGACATCGGCAGCAACTACCGCAGCGCGATTTACTACCACAACCCCGCTCAGCTAGCCCAGGCACAAGTTACTCAGCAAGTCTACCAGCAAGCGCTTACTGCCGCAGGATATGGCGCCATCACCACGGAAATCTTGCCTTTGAAGAATTACCTGACAGCGGAAGAATATCATCAGAATTATTTGCAAAAGAATCCTAATGGCTACTGTGGGTTGGGCGGTGTCGGCGTAAAGTACCCGCAAGCAAACCAAACCCTGAGCCAAAATCCTAACGCAACAGATGCTAAAATTGCTGAACTCCTGAAACCGCTCAAAGGCAGCGAGCTAAACCACGCGCAACAACTGGTTATTTTCGAAGCGGAGAACTGTGAATACTGCAAGCTGTTCGATCAAGACATCCTTAACTACTGGCAAGCGGAAGTCCCCGTCGCCGCAACCCTAAACCCCAATCCCCCTGAAGGCTGGACATTAGAAAAATCGCTGTTCGCGGCGCCTACCATCGTTTTATTTCGCAATGGCCAAGAAGTCGCGCGCTACACAGGCTATAACGGGGAAATCACCAATTTCTGGAAATGGCTCGGATTCCAGCTATTATCGCCCGAGCAACAAAAAATTGCGTTCCAGCACGGCACGGAACCGCCCTTTACCGCGCCTAATCTCGATGAAAAAAGACCGGGGCGCTTTGTCGATCCCATTACGGGCGCCACTTTATTTCTGAGTAAAACGAAATTTGACAGTAAAACCGGTTGGCCAAGCTTCTTCGATCCCGTCGAAGGATCGGTAACACTGCATAACGACGACTCGCTCGGTATGCGCCGAATCGAAGTCCGCAGCGCAAGTTCCGGCATCCATCTCGGCCATGTGTTCAACGATGGCCCTGCACCCAGCTATAAACGCTATTGCATCAATGGCAACGTGCTGAAATTCATACCGGATTAATAAAGAAGTTAAACGCTAACTCGCACATCCCCCCGTGGCTTTGCCACGGGATAGTTCGTATTTCCATATCGCCTCGATTATCTGTTGATTTAAAAGTCAACTGTGCATGATGCTGCTCTTCAAAACACTGTATCAGCAAATTGACTTGCTAAAAATCAGGTATTTTTGATCTATATCAAAAATAGACAATTCCCAAGCAAGTATTATGGGTATTGAGCAGTAAAAAATTAGAAGAAGGAGAACAACAATGATGCGATTCCCTCAATTAGTTCTTTGTTTATTGATAACTGTTATATCCCTTGCACAAGCAAAATCTGCGCAAGCAACGATTATAGGTTTTTCTTATCTAGCAAATATTAACTTCCGTCAGGTTGTAGGAGCAATTCCCCAGGAACTCGATCCTTTGAGGTGGTCAACCGAAGTCTTCGGTTCCTACTATTTTGATTCTGCTACTCAAAATACGAGTCAGGAACCTTCGATAGGATTTTACGAAAATACACTACCATTTGTGTCTGGCGCCCATTTCCTGCGCTGGCATGTAGGTCCAAGCATTAGACCGCCAGAAGTCAGCTTCCAAGATACCGGTGTGAGTATTTTTAATGATTGGCCGATTCCTAATAATCCCCCGCTACCTGAACCAGAACACATGGACTCTTATAGTGTTGGTAGTAATACGCTTATGCACGTATCAGGACAATCTGATCTTACAGCTATTCTGGGTTCAGTCTATTTTATCTACTCTAGCATCGGTCCGATAACTGCACCAAGTGGACCCTTCGACTCGATCGCTCTTCCTTTAACTCCGCCAGTACTCAAAGATTTTACTGATGGTCACTACTGGGAGTTCAATCTGCAAAAATTTGGATCGGACGGTTGGCGTATCAATTTAATCGGAGATGTGGTGATGCTAAAACTGGCAGCAGCTCCGGAACCATCATCACAATGGTTAAGCTTAATCGGTCTTCTTTCTTTATTATTGTTCCAACAAAGAAAAAGGCACAATAACCAATAAAATTTCTTTATTACCAGTTAAGGATCGGGAGCGTGTTTGCAGTTACACCAGTAACCTCAAACGCTCCCGCCCATGCCTTCGATAAAGGTATCGATAAACGATTTGATTTTTTCAGCCACCCGCTGAACAGTCGGTTTACGTTCCAGGATTTTAGGCTTGAAATTCAGCGCATCGACAATTTCCTGATCGCGCGGTAAGCGGTTGGCAAACGCGTAATGGCTGAGCAGTTTCTCCAGCGCTGGCGGTACCAGGTTCTCATCGCTGCATAACGCGCTGAACGCCTGCTGTTTACGATCCGCCCAATAGCTTTCAAATGCTTGAATCACATTGTCGTTCGGTTGCAGCTTTGGCAGATTTTCTTGCATGAACGCCTCTATCAATGCGCGTTTACTGCGTAATTGCACTTCACCCGCAACCAGATCGATGATTTCTTTTTGCCGTTTCTTGGCTTCTTGGGGGGCTAATTTATTGAGGCTTACCAGCAAATTCAGAATATAAGCCACATTGATCTCATCGCGATGAATCAGGCTCAGCTCAAAATCCACATCATCGAGGATCGACGCTTTGTCGACCGCCTGCCGTTTCCTGACTTTATCATGGATATCCAGATATTTGCTCTTATAGTCTTCGAAAGGCTGCGCGGCTAGCGCCAAATCGTCGGTATTAAAATCCGCAAAAGTCGTCAAAATGTTACGCAAGCGCAGCAACTCGCGAAACTGTGTCACAAACGCCAATTCCGCCTTTTCATCGGGTAAAGTATCTACACTGGCAACGGTTGGCGCAATCGCCAGCAATGCTTCCGTTGCCTGATTGAACTGCTGTACATAGCTTTCATACGGTTCCAGCAATACCGTTTCCTTGGCATTCTTGCTGGAAAATAGCGCAATTGCCTCATCGGTTGCCGCTTTCAGATTGCGAAAACAAACGATATTGCCCTGCGACTTCTTTTCGTTGAGGATGCGGTTGGTGCGCGAAAACGCTTGTACCAATCCATGATATTTGAGATTTTTATCGACATACAGCGTATTCAAGCGTGGGCTATCGAAACCAGTTAAAAACATATTCACCACCAGCAAAATATCGATTTCACCATTGCGCACCCGCTTGGCAATATCCTGGTAATAATTGTAGAACGACTGGTTATCATTGGTGCTGTATTTCGTGCCGAACAGCGCATTGTAATCGTTGATATACTCGTCCAGCTTGTCGCGACTGCTTTGGTTGATTTTTGCGCCGCTCGGCACATCGGGCGATTCTTCGGGAATCAAGCCGTTCGCTTGCGGATTTTCTTCATTCGCGGCATAACTGAATATCGTGGCCAGCTTAAGCGGTCGCTCAGCCTGGGCTTGCTTCACTTTGAATAATTCATAATAGTCGATCAACGTATTGATACTGCTCACGCAGAGCATCGCGGTAAAATTTGGCGCTTTGGTTTTCTGCGCATGGTGCGCAAGAATATAATCGACGATCTTTTCTAGCCGCTGCCGGCTATCGAGCAATTCCTGGCGGTCGATGGCCTCCACGTCGATATCCAATTCATTGGCGCTATCCTTGTGCCGGTAGCGGCCGACATACTCTACCGCGAAGCGCAGCACGTTTTCATCCCGAATCGCATCGACAATCACATATTTGTGCAAACATTCGCCGAATAAATCATGTGTGGTCTTGAGCTGCCCGAAGCCATTGCTCGCGTTCTCCGCAAAAATCGGCGTGCCAGTAAAGCCAAATAACTGCGCGTTGCTAAAAAAGCGTTTGATATTCTGATGAATTTCCCCAAACTGGCTGCGGTGGCATTCATCGAAAATAAACACGAATTTCTTCGCTTTCAAATGGCCAATCTTGTCGAGGTAATGTTCCTTGATAATGGCGTTGTTGAGCTTCTGCAATGTGGTAACGATCAGTTTCACGCTATCATCGTTCAATTGCCTCACCAAGTTGTGCGTGTTAGAAGTAGCATCCACACTGCCTTTGGCAAACGCGTTGAATTCGCGCGTGGTTTGGTAATCTAGATCTTTACGATCGACCACGAATAACACCTTATGCACTTTCGGCAAGCGCATGATGATTTGGCTGGCCTTGAACGAAGTCAGCGTCTTGCCCGATCCGGTGGTGTGCCAGATATAAGCATTGTCGTTGCTGTTCTTCACCCGATCCACCAGCGCTTCGGTGGCGTAAAACTGATAAGGGCGCAGTACCTTCAACACCCCTTCCTCGGTGATCACGGTGTAATGCGTGATCATCTTGGCGATATGGCACGGTTTCAGGAACACATCGGCAAACTCGCACAAATCGGACAAGCGGTTATTATTCTTGTCCGTCCAGTAGAACGTTTGCTGAAACGATTGATTCTTATTGTTGGCAAAATACTTGGTATTAACGCCGTTGCTGATGATGAAAAGCTGCACATACTGAAACAGCCCCGCCCCAGCGTCAAACGATTCATGTTGATAGCGGTTCACCTGGTTGAATGCCACTTTCAGTTCTGCACCACGCCGTTTGAGTTCGATTTGCACCAGTGGCAACCCGTTGATCAGAAGGGTCACATCGTAACGGTTGTTGCGTTTGCCTGCCATGCTGACTTGGTGGGTCACCTGAAACTCGTTCTGGCACCAATCCTCGCAGTTCAAAAAACTCAGCCAGAGGGTTTCCGCCGCTTGACCGTTAGCGGCTTCGCGCTTCAGTGCAAACCGGTCACGCAATAGTTGGGCGCGTTCCACAATGCCACCAGTGTTCAAATGGTTCAGGATGCGCTCGAATTCGGCCTGGGTAAGCGAGACATCACCGTTGTGGATTTCCAGTTGGCGCTTGAGATTGGTGAGCATTGCCGCTTCATCGTCGATGCGCACCCGCGCATATTCCATGCGCTCAAGCTGCTCGATCAAGCCTTGTTCCAAGGCAAATTCGGATTGGGTAGCCATCAAAGCTGGATGATTTGATTCAAACGTTCACAAACCTGCACAAACAAACTATCGCCAAGCTTGCCCAGTGGATGCGGTTTTGCACTGCGTACCCGCCAATCAAATGACTTGGGCTGATGGCACAGCACATAACTGATTTGCTCCATTTTACGTTTGGTCGTTGTACCGACGGCAACAGCAAAAGGATTGTCGGCATTATAGTCCGCAGTGGTCATCGGCAAACCGATTACCAGTGAAGTTCTATCGTTAAAGATGGACGGTGATAGTACAAGAAATGGATGAATATCACGCATTTCCTGCCCAGCCTGCGGATTGCAATCAATCCAAATGATATCCTGACGATCAGGTAACCATAACGGTTGGCCGCCGGCCGCTTTTACCATGGGTTGGTTACCACTTTTCAGCACCCAGTCGTTGCGCTGATGGCATCGCTTCGCCACCATGCCGGGCAGGATCAAATTGTGCCAAGCGTTGCTCCAAAGTTAACGCTTTATCCTGCACCGGCGTAATGATAATTTGCCCGTTGGATACCGTGAGTTTCACTTGTTGATCGGCATGCACATGCGCTTCACGCGCAATCGCTGCGGGCAATCGCACACCCAAATTATTGCCCCATTGTTTGATATCCAGAATCACTTCACTCATGACGACGCTCCCAAACCCATACGTTTATACAGAAGTATAAACATAACTTAAACAGCAATCAAATCATCAAACGAATAACTGCTGCAACAAGCCTTTTTTATAGCGTTTCACGGCTTCAAGCTGGGTTTGCGCTTGGGTGATTTTGTCGTCGATGGCAGTGAGGAAGTTGGCGATTTTGGTTTGTTCGTGGATATGCGGTAATGGAAAGCTGAAATTTAAAACATCACTTTTTGATAAGTTTTGTTGCGATGATCCTTGTCCATACAATTTAAAATATTTCTGATTGTAATTGATGTAAAAAGAAGCAAACCTAACATCAATATTAATTTTTGCTCTTAATCCACCCACTCTTTGATTTAGAACATATTTATCAGATGGAATTATATCCGTAAGTCCCAAGAAGTTCCCATGAGCAACATCACTCAAAATCATTACCAAGTCATCCTTAATGAGAGAAAAATCAGTTTGCGAAACTCTCTTGTGGTCGGTTTTGAGTTTTCCTGATATGTCGATGCTATTAAGAGTAATCAGAAAAAAATCGCCATTGTCTGAAATTTCATTCTCAAAGGATTTGCCATTTCTATATTCAAATGCATCACCTAACACACTTTCCTCCCACGCTGGAAACTCCTGCCCATCGTTATCCTTAAACCTCAATTTCTGGCTAAAAATCTGCTGCATCACGCCTTTTTTGTATTGCGCTAATAAGTCACATTTTTGCGTGAACTGGGTGATTTTTTCATCGATCGCCGTGAGAAAGTTGGCGATTTTGGTTTGTTCGGGAAGCTGGCGTGGATAGTGAAGCTCTAAAGATCTTACTATGCTAAAACTTAAAGCTGGCATTGCTCCACCAAACATTACTGTTTGAAAATACTTAAACACTTGCTCTCTTTTTAAATATTCAAAAAGAAAATCGTTATCTAAAATTTTAGTTTCAGGATGGATTCTAAATAAATTATTTGCCAATACCCCATCAAAACCTCTCGAAATGTAACCTGCAGTTGCGCCGTACCTTACAACAACTATTTCCTTCGAGGTAATGTATTTGTTACTTGATAACTCTATAGGTATAAATCTAAAATCAAAAGAATTCTGTGTGTAATTTTCAATTCTTAGAAATTTCACATATCCTTCTTTAGCTTCATTTATTTGCAATTCTAAATCCACCTGAATGCCTTGAGAAAACCCACAAATATTTCCCAATTTTTCATGTGCCCATTCATCGGAAAACGCAGGAAACCGCAATCGTGGCACATTCATACTCACTTCCCAGTCGCTGCAAATGGCGGCGCAATCCCTAGTTCTCGGCAATACGCAGCAATGGTGGCATCGGTTTGCTGGCTTTGCGCTTCCAGCGCTTGGAGTTGTTCGGCAATCGCGTTTAGGTCGATTTCCGCTTCTGCTTCAAAGGTATCAACATAGCGCGGAATGAGGAGATTGTAGTCGTTGGCTTTGATGGTTTCCAGGCTGGCGACATGGCTAAACTTATCCTGATCGCTACGCGCTAGATAGGCTTCGACGATTTTCTCGATATGTTGCGGGCGCAGCAAATTCTGCGTTTTGACTTTGTCGAATGCCTGACTGGCGTCAATAAACAGGATATTGTGAGGGTTGCGGCGGCATTTCTTGAATACCAACACGCAAGTGGGAATGCTGGTGCCGTAGAAAATATTGGCCGGCAAACCAATCACGGCATCCAGGCAATTCATTTGCGCGATCAAGTATTGGCGAATATGGCCTTCCGCTGCGCCGCGGAACAGTACACCATGCGGCACACCACGGCCATGGTGCCATCTTCCGCGAGTTGGTAGATCATATGTTGTACAAACGCCATATCGGCTTTGCTACTGGGCGTCAATTTGCCATAAACACTAAAGCGATCATCGCTCATGAACAGCGGATTAGCGCTCCAATGCGCGGAAAATGGCGGATTAGCAACGATGGCATCGAAACGCAGCTCGCGGTGTTGCGGGTGTTCCAGCGTGTCTTCCTGGCGGATGTCAAAATCGGCGTAATGCACATCATGCAGAATCATGTTCATGCGCGCCAGATTATACGTGGTACGGTTCAATTCCTGGCCGTAAATCTTGTCGACATGCTCGGCTTCACGTTTGACGCGCAATAACAGCGAACCACTGCCACAGGTTGGGTCATACAGTTTTTTGATGTTTTTGTTTTGTGCAGTTACCAGTTTGGCCAGCAAGGTGGAAACCGGCTGCGGGGTGTAGAATTCACCCGCTTTTTTGCCCGCGCCGCTGGCAAACTCACCGATCAGATATTCATAGGCATCGCCGAGCACGTCTGCCGTGCCATCGGTCAAGCTAAAATCGATTTTATCCAAATGCACCAGCACTTTGGTCACCAGTGCATTTTTGGCTTTTTCGGTCGCACCCAGTTTGGAAGAGGTCAAATCCAGATCTTCAAACAGATTGCTAAAATCGTCAGCACTGTCGGTACCGAGCGTGCTTTGCTCGATATTTTTCAGGATGCGCGTCAGATCGGGCAGAATGAAATTGTAGTGCTCGCCATCCGTATCGCTATCCGATTGGCTGTTGCCTTTCATCGCAATGGCGTGGAACAGTTCAGACGGCTTGAGGAAATAACCCAGCTCCGTCACCGCCGCCTCATGCACCGCTTGCACGATTTCTGCGCCTTCAGTGGTTTGTTCATCGATGGCTGCGAATTTCAACTG